>JAXFXP010000023.1:0-16200 GCA_034091595.1 Porphyromonas sp. | reverse complement strand
GCCCAGGAGCTGCTATTACAGAGCTGAGCGGGCTGTCGGATTTCCTGAACCAGATAGCCGTGGGCACAGGCTTAGGCTTACGCTACGATGCCGGCTATCTATTGCTACGCATCGATGCTGGTATCGGGCTACACCTGCCCTATGCTACTACACGTAGCGGCTGGTACAATATACCACGCTTCTCCGATGGCTTTGGCCTGCACCTGGCTATTGGCTACCCATTCTAACAGCACTAGACAAGATAAGCATCCCTTTCATCCCCCCAATATATGCAAGACATACTTTCTAAAGCTTTCCTACGTGATTTGCTACTTATCCTGGTAGGTTCTTTCCTACTTGGGGTGGGGTATTCACTCTTCTTGGCACCGGTGAAGATTGTCCCTGGTGGTGTGTATGGCATTAGTATTGTCATCAACCACTTGACTACGGGGCTATTCGATAGCTTCCCCCATGGCTTGCCCATCGGAGCTGTTGCCTTGATCTTCAATATCCCGTTATTTATCCTAGCCCTCGGAAACCTCGGACGCCTGAGCGCCATCAAGACTGCTATTACCTTCCTCTTTACGGCACTCTTCTCGGACCTCGTCGCTAGTTGGAGCGGTGGTAGGCCTATCGTAGAGGGCGACCCTTTGCTATGTGCTTTTTATGGAGGTGCGCTCCTCGGCTTTAGCGTCTATCTCATCTTTATGGCTCATAGTACCTGTGCGGGGACAGACACTCTGGCACGAGTCCTCTCTACGAAGATGAACGTCAAGATTAGCACGCTTATCATTGTCATAGACTCTATAGTGGTACTTATGGGTTTGCTCGCTTTTGGAGACTGGAGTGTGCCACTCTATAGCTGGATAGCTATATTTGTCTATGGCAAGGTCGTGGAGGTACTACAGCCTGCTCATCCGTACAAAAGTATCTTTATCATTAGCAATAAGACGGACGAGCTGCGCGACCTACTGTGTTTGCAGATGGGCCTTCGTGGTACCTATCTGCATGGTCGGGGTATGTACCTCGGCACCGAGCGAGAGGTCATCTTCGTCGTAATAGAGCGTAAAATGCTTCAGGAGGTCAAGTTGGCCGTCTTGGCTGTCGATGATGCAGCCATCATTACAGCTGCCGATGCCTCTAATGACAGCCGTATACGCATAAGCTAAATCTAGGGCCCATCATCCCCTAGGCTGTGAACTAAATAGGAATATTCATCGTTTATACACATATAAGCCTCAGCTGTCCCCTTGGGACTACCATCCCACTACCGGAGACAAGCTGCTATTAACAAACGAATGAAGAAGGTAACGATAACCGAAGAAGAGCTACAAGCGCTACTATCAGTGCCAGAGACTCGGCACCGTGGGTTTGCTCTGGTCGTGGATATGTATTCTCAGCAGATTTACTGGCAGCTACGTCGTATGGTTTATAGCCACGACGACGCCAATGACCTCGTGCAGAATACCTTCATAAAAGCATGGGAGGCCCTCGATGACTTTCGTGGTGATGCTAAGGTGTCTACCTGGCTTTATCGGATCGCTATGTATGAGGGGCTCAACTACATCAAGCAGGAGAAACGCAAAGGCGAGATGTATTTACGTGCCGAAGACGAGGGTACGGCCGACTTCTTGATGAGTAAGCTAGAGAGCGACGAATACTTCGATGGTGACGACTATGAGCGTCGCTTCCAGGCAGCCCTGCAGACGCTCCCAGAGAAGCAGAGCTTGGTGTTTCGTCTACGTTACTACGATGAGATGCCATACGAAGAGATTGCCAAGGTAACAGGTACCTCTGTAGGGGCACTCAAGGCCAGCTACCACCACGCAGTCAAAAAGCTCGAGGGGCTCCTCGGTGATGAGGACTAAGCAGTGGTGCTAGTTCCGATAGGGTAGTGCGAGGTGAGCTTTCTACCCCACTAGCTTAAACTTTGTAATGCTTTGGCCCTCTAAGTAGTAAACTTAACTATTATGGAACCAATATATAGTACAACAGAGGAGCAGGCTCAGGACTTTCATAGAGGGGCCGATAAGATGCAGCACTACCGTGTGCCTGAGGGCTATATGGAGGGTCTGTCTGAGAGTATAATGGCACGTATCGCCGAGCGGGCTGTACGTCCTGTAGCCGAGGCGCCAGTGAGCTGGTGGACTAAGGCCAAACCAAGCCTCTACCTAGCGGCGAGTTTCGTGGGTATCTTCCTTGCTTTCAAGGGAGTGATGCTCCTACAGCCAAAGGCTAGTGAGACAGAGATTATAGCCGAGATGGACACTAATGATGACGTCTATCTACGCTATTATGAGGATTATATAGGCCGATTAGAGGGTGATTTACACGAGCGAGAGCTCCTGTTTGAGTCAAACATTTAGGATTGTAATAAGGCAAAGAAGATGATGAGAGGACTTAGGGCTCTGGCCCTCGTGGTGGCACTGGTAAGCAGTGTAGCGGTAGGGGCACAGCAGCGTAGGCAGGGGGGCGAACGTCCGCATATGCCCTCGCGCGAGCAGATAAAGACGCAGAAGCGAGCCTATATGGCTCGCGAGCTACAGCTCTCGGATAAGGAAGTGGACAAGCTGATGGTAATCATCAACGAGCTAGACGATCAGCGCTTCGCCCTATGGCGTAGCGTAGAGCCCACTAGGCACAAGCTACGTCGTGGGGATACCCTCAGTACAGAGGAGTATGCTCAGCACTTCGATAAGACGATGAATAATCGTGTTAGGGAAGCGGAGCTGGAGCGCGACTATTACGGTCGTTGCAAATCTATTCTGTCGATGGACAAGCTTATAAAGCTTGAGCGTATAAACCGAGAGTTTGCACGCAGTTTCTTCCTCAAGAAGCACAAGAACTAAAGCAGCATACCAAGACTAGTAGTTAGTAGATATTATGTTGATAGAGCGCCCCTCGGGAGTATTCTCCTAGGGGTGCTTTTGCTTTTATTGCGTACCTTTGGGGCTATGAAACTAGAGCTGAATACGTCGAGCGATGGAGCCCAACAAGGTTTATTGGACCGTCTCTGTGATGCTGTCGAAGCTTATGCCAAGGGAGGGGTAGCCCCCGAAGGTGTAGAGCTAAGACTTATCTATAGTGGTCGTAATAGACTCTATCAGATAGGTTACGCAGGGCGTAGCTATGTCCTCAAGTGCTTTGCCCCTACCAGCAGACTACAGAGTCTAGCCTGCAGGCTTGGGCTTAGGCGTAGTAAAGCGGAGCGGAGCCATCTCTATAGCCTCGCTTTAGAATCTCGTGGTATCGGCGTAGCTCAGAGTCTCGGCTATCTACATCGTCGTCATACCGATGGTACAGAGCACAGCTATCATCTCTCACTCGACCTATCAGCCAGTGTCCCACACCTGCAGGCCCACGCCCGTGGCTGGGCTGCGCCAGAGGGTTTTATGCCAGCCCTAGCGGCCTATCTAGTGGCGGTCCATGAGGCTGGGGTGGAGCATCTAGACCTCTCTCCGGGAAATATCCTCTATAGCTACCAGAGGGTAGGGGCTTACCACTTCGCGATGGTGGACCTCAACCGAATGAAGCTGCATCAGCGTCCGCTCACACGTGCCGAGGCTATCAAGAATATGGCCCGTCTAATGAACACGCGCTCTACGACCCAAAGCCTCGCCTACCATTATGCGCTTGTACGGGGCTGGGATACAGAGGAGACTGTCGCTGAGTTGGTACGCGTAACGGATGAGTTTTGGAGCGCACGTCACCTCAAGCTTTCTTATCGTTACGCAAGGCGTCGCTATGCTATGGGCTTGAGCTCCTTCGTGTGGATGTACTTACGGTATCGCCTTAGCCTCCTCATGGGGCAGAGGGCAGAGGCTGCACGTCTCTATCGCCTCTACTTGCAGCGAGAGGATATTAGGCATATCGAACGCCGACGCCGAGGTTTCGGCTATCAGTATCAAGACTAGAATGTTGCTATATCAATAGAGTATGAATATCGCATTCGATGCCAAGCGCATCACCAACAATGCTACAGGGCTGGGAAACTACAGCCGCTTCATCGTGCAGACGCTGGCGGAGTATTACCCAGAGAATAACTATCTACTATGCTCACCGAGTGCGGGTAACCCACGCCTCTACGAGCATCTCCTAGACTATCGTAGTGTTAGTCTGCAGACACCTGAGACTGCTATCGGTCAGACACTTGGTACTTACTGGCGCAACTGGGGGCTCAAGCCCATGCTACGTGAGGAAGAGGTGGATATTTACCATGGACTCTCCAATGAGTTACCCATAGGTCTATACAACTACAAGCACATCGGTACGGTGCTGACGATGCACGACCTTGCTTTCGTCCGATACCCACAGTTTTACAAAGCTATGGATCGTCTACTGTACACGCGCAAGTACGGGGCCTCGGCTCGTCATGCGGACCACGTAGTAGCGGTGAGCGAATATACACGCCAGGACGTTATCGAGTACTTTGGTGTCGAGCCAGAGCGTGTATCGGTGGTCTATCAGGGTTGCTCGCCTGCTTTTGCCGCAGTTAAGCCAGAGCAAGCTGCTTTCGTACGTGGGCACTATCAGCTGCCTGAGCGTTATATGCTCTTTGTCGGCAGTATAGAGGAGCGCAAGAATCTTATCTTAGCAGTCGAGGCTCTAGCTCAGCTGAGGGATAAGAGCGTTAGCTTAGTGGCTGTCGGTCGTCGTACGCCCTACTGCGATCAGGTCTTTGCTACGGCTCGTCGTCTTGGGGTAGAGCGTAGACTACGTCTCTTCCATGGTATACCTAATGAGCATTTGCCGGGTTTCTATGCTGCTGCTGCCTTGTTTGTTTATCCCTCTCGTTTCGAGGGCTTTGGGATTCCTCTTATAGAGGCTCTCAACGCAGGTGTCCCTGTGATTGGAGCTCGTGGCAGTTGCCTAGAGGAGGCCGGAGGTCCCTGTAGCCTATATACCTCGCCTGATGATGCAGAAGAGCTCGCCGATATGATGCAGCGTATCCTAGACTCGGATGCCCTGGCACAAGAGATGATAGAGGAGGGTAAAATATATGCTAAGCGGTTTAGCCCCAAGAGCATTATGCGCGAGCTACGCAATGTCTACGAGAATGTCCTCCTGACGCACGACTAGGATGTGCGAGATCTCCGGGACCTAAACAAATTAATCCCCCATAGTGCGACTATGGGGGATTAATTTTATTTACTCTACTTAATAGAGTATCCCCCTCGGGAAGCCTCTACTAGAGGAGGTTATAGCTACCTAATAGGCAAGTAACTGGTCAGCTACTAGGTGGACAGTTGTTCACCTAATAGCTGGACGTCCATCGACCTATTAGACGGTCGAGAGCCTGCCTATTAGGCGAGCAAACTTTCTGGGCTAAGAGGGTCTGACGATATTTGGGTAGTAGGGGAGTGGTCGTTCTCTCCTGAGTTAAGAAGAGTAGGTAATGATACGCGGGGCCGTCTGACAGCGTTCTGAGTAAATCTTGTATCTTTGTAACTATTAGCAGATCACTGATAGCATTAGATAAAGCTAACGTATAAGATAAAAACTTATCACTTCGACGGTTTATGCAAGAACTAATTAAAGCACGTCGCACCGAAGGTTGGCGAAACGATCTTCGCAAGGCACTCCCCAACAAGGAGCGTATGCACATCACTCCTATTCAGATTACAGAGTTACACCAGGCACCTACGATATCATCCTTATATACCGAGGATAAGCAGGTATTTACAGCAGAAGAGGCATTGCAGGAGGCGCGTCGCTGTATAGACTGCCCTAATCCTGGTTGTGTAGCAGCTTGCCCAGCCCATATACACATACCTAGCTTCATTAAGCAGCTCGAGCGAGGCGACTTACGTGCCTCGTGGGATATCCTGCGTGAGAGTAGCACGCTCTCTGCAATATGCTCGCGTGTATGTGACCATGAGGCACAGTGCGAGGGTGGCTGTATCTACCACGTAAGTATGAAGCAGCAGGCAGTGCGCATCGGTGCACTCGAGCGCTACGTCGCTACCTACGAGAGAGAGCATCGCTCTGAGCTCGGCACTCTTGCTACCCCTCAGCCCAGCAATGGCCGCCGTGTGGCCATCATTGGGGCTGGTCCTAGCGGACTAGCTGCTGCGCACGACTTGGCGCTCCTTGGCTATAGTGTGGCTGTTTATGACCGTATCAGTGAGGCTGGCGGCATCATGCGTATGGGTATCCCTCGCTTCCGCTTACCAGCAGATGTTATCGATGACGAAGTGGCACGCCTACGGGCCTATGGTGTGGAGTTTCATTTCGATACTCATATTGGTGTAGACCTCAGTATTGAGGAGCTCAAGGCACAGGGCTGTGAGGCAATTTTCCTTGCCACAGGAGCTACGGAGTGTAATCTAATGGGCATTCCTGGAGAAGATCTACCAGGCGTGTGGATGTGGAACGACTACCTCTATAAACCTAATATGAGTGCCCCTGAGGAGGCAGAGGAGGCTCTGCAAGCTCTCAAGGCTCGCCGAGTGGCCATTGTCGGTGGGGGTAATACTGCTATGGATGCAGCCCGTACAGCCCGTCGCTTGGGTGCCGAGCGTGTTATCGTCGTCTATAGACGTAGCCTTGTGGAGATGCCGGCCTGCGTCGATGAGGTAGAGCACGCCAAGGCTGAGGGGATAGAGTTTATGACCCTCCATAACCCTACTCAGTATATCGCAGGCGAGGATGGTCGTCTGGCTCAGATGGAGCTAATGGAGATGATACTGACAGAGCCTGATGAGAGTGGTCGCCGTAAGCCAGTGCCCTCAGGCACGACCAAAAAGGTGGATATCGACCAGGTAATAGCCTGTGTAGGCGTCTCGCCTAGTAAGGAGCTACCGCAGTCCATCGAGGGGCTAGAGCTACGCTGGGGCGCCTGCGTTGTGGTCAATGATGAGCAGGAGAGCTCTATACCTATGCTCTTCGCAGGGGGCGATGCTTCGCGTGGGGGCTCCACAGTGGTGCATGCTATGCGTGATGGACGTGTTGCCGCCCGTGCTATCCACAGCAAGCTCTCCGGAGGAGAAGCTTAAGCAAAAGTATAATGACAAGAACTAGTACAGCCGCTACATCCCTACGGGTATTACAGCTATACCCCAGCGTGTAGCGGCTAAATCTCTAACTATATGGACCTCAAGACCAAACTCGTATACCAATGGGCAAAGCTACGCCTTAGAGCCATTGAGCAATATCAGGATAATGCCGAGCAGATACAGCTACGACAGCTACGTCGCATACTAGCGCGCACAGCGCGCACAGACTTCGGACGTAGGCATGGCATAGAGCTTCGGCTGATGTATCGGCAGTTTGCCGAGCGTACGCCCGTAGCAGACTACGAGCTCGTCAAGGTCGATGTGGAGCGTATGGTAGCCGGGGAGGCCGACGTCCTAGTACCTGGTAAGGTAAAGTGGTACGCCAAGAGTAGCGGTACCACCAACGATAAGAGTAAATACATTCCTGTCCCCTATACACATCTACAGGACTGCCATTACCGTGGTGGGAGCGATGCACTATGGCTCTATCTGCGTAACTATACGGACACCCGTTTTTTCTCTACCAAGGGGCTTGTCCTCGGTGGTAGTCATGCCCCCGTTAGTGAGGGCGCGAGCCGTGCAGGAGACCTTAGCTCTATCCTCGTACAGCATATGCCGAAGCTCGGAGAGCTCGTTCGCGTACCGAGCACCGAGACCCTACTGATGAGTGAATGGGGTGAGAAGATGAAAGCCATAGTGCGCGAGGTAGCCCACGCTAATGTAGGCTCTCTATCTGGTGTGCCTAGTTGGATGATGGTGATGCTCAAAGATGTCCTTGCCTACACAGGCGCTAGCAACATTAGCGAGGTGTGGCCCAATCTAGAGGTATTCTTCCACGGAGGTATTAGCTTCGAACCCTATCGTGAGGCTTACAAGACTATCATACCCAGCGAGCGTATGCGTTACGAAGAGACTTACAACGCTAGCGAGGGCTTCTTTGCTATTCAGGACGACCCTAATGACCGAGGTATGCGTCTGATGCTAGACTACGGAGTCTTCTATGAGTTCCTTCCTCTGGACCAGCTAGATGAGTCGGGCGATGGCCCACTAGCAGAGCCTACAGCACCACTACCTATCTGGGAGGTACAGACGGGTGTTAATTATGCTATGTTGATTACGACACTGGGTGGGCTACATCGCTATCTGATAGGTGATACGGTAGAGTTTACCAGCCTTAACCCCTACCGCATAATCATCACGGGCCGTACTAAGCACTTTATCAATGCTTTCGGCGAGGAACTGATGGTCGGCAATGCAGATAAGGCTTTGGCCACGGTGTGCCGTGAGCTCGGGGCTAAGGTCAGTGATTATACAGCTGCCCCCTACTTCTATCACGAGGAGGGCAAGGGCAGACACGACTGGCTTGTGGAGTTTGAGCTCGCTCCTAGCGACACGGCACTCTTTGCTCAGCGTCTCGACGAGGAGCTACAGCGCCTCAATAGCGACTACGAAGCCAAACGCTATCAAGATATGACCCTGCGCCCTCTTAGCCTGACAGTAGCCCCCGCAGGGCTCTTCCATCGTTGGCTAGATACCTCGGGCAAGCTCGGAGGACAGCACAAAGTACCACGACTCGCCAACAGCCGTAAATATCTAGACCAACTCCTCGCACTTATGGCCAAGGAGCAAAGCTAAGTACAAGGCTAGAGGGACAAACGCTCAATATAATTACTCACACACTAATACAGTATAAGCAATGAAATCAAAGGGAATAGCTTACCTCCTATGGTTCTTTTTCGGACTTTTGGGGATACACCGCTTTTATCTCGGTAAGGTTGGTTCGGGCCTCCTCTATCTGTTGACGGCAGGGGTCTTTGGCCTCGGCTGGCTGATAGACTTATTTACGCTAGGCACACAGGTCGATGTCTACAATGCTAAGTACATGGCATCGCACCACTACTATAGGCAATAGTCTGCGCTTAGGCTGAGGTGGCATCAGCAATAAAAAAGGCACTACTCGAGTAGTGCCTTTTTTATTGTCTCGGCGCGCTGTCGTCCGACCAGCTGCGCTAGCTCCTCCAGCGTGGCCTCTTGTAGGCGCTTTACACTACGGAAGTTGGCCAGTAAGATATCCTTAGTCTTCGGGCCAATGCCTTTGATGTAGTCTAGCTTGGAGGCCACCTGACTACGACTGCGCACATCTCTATGGAAGGTGATGGCGAAGCGGTGCACCTCGCTCTGTATGTGCTCTAGTAGTCTGAAAGTAGCACTCTGATGCTTGATGGCGATGGGGCGTGCCTCGGGGCCGAAGAGCAACTCTCGGGTCTGGTGCTTATCGTCTTTGACTAGCCCTGCCAAGGGGATGTCTAGCTCTAGCTCGTCCAATACTTGCCTGATGGCCGACATCTGGCCTACGCCTCCGTCAGCAATAATTAGGTTAGGCATAGGGGCGTTTTCTGCTTTGAGCTTGCTGTACCTACGACGAACGATTTCGCGCATAGAGCCGTAGTCGTCTACGCCCTCTATGGTGCGTATGTGGTACTTGCGGTAGTCTTTTTTGCTCGGTGTGGCACGGCGGAAGACAACGCAGGCTGCTACAGGGTCGCTCCCCTGGATATTGGAGTTGTCGAAGCACTCGATATGTAGCGGTAATGCCTCTAGCCCGAGTAGCTCTTTTAGCTCGCCTAGAGTCTGCATCATACGTTGGTCTGGGTTGAGACGCTCGCTCTGCTTATACTTGTCTGCTCGATACTGTTTGGCATTGCGCTGGCTAAGCTCTAGTAGCTTCTTTTTGTCTCCTATCTTGGGTATCGTTATGCTGACTCCTGGGAGCGTCCACTCAAGCTCGAAAGGGAGGATAATCTCCTTGGCCTTGCTCTCGAAGCGACGTCTCAGCTCTGTGATGACGGAGGCGAATAGCTCCTCGTCGCTCTCGTCCATCTGCGCCTTGTATTCTACGGTCTGCGCTTTGGTAATCATCCCCTGCGCTATGTAGAGGTAGTTGACATAGATAGAGCTTTCGTCCCGCTCATAGCTGAATACATCCACATTGTGTATGTGCTGTGGGGCGACGGTGTGCTTTACTTGATACTGTTCCAGCTGTTGGAGGCGTTCTTTGTAGACCTGTGCCTCCTCGAAACGCAACTCACTCGCTAAGGCCTTCATTTCCTCTCGGTATAGCTCTATGACTGCCTGCATGTCTCCACGTAGCAACTGCACAATCTCTCGGATGTTGGCATCATAGTCGCTACGATCCTGGCGTGATACGCATGGGCCTTTGCATCTGCGCATATGGTACTCTAGACATAGGCTGTACTTGCCACGCTGTATATACTCGGGGCTTAGATTGAGCTTGCAGGTACGTAGCGGGAAGATATCCTTAATCATCGCTAGCGTAGCCTGTGCCATCTGTACGCTCGGATATGGCCCGAAGCGCAACGAACCATCGCGGGGGGCCTGACGTGCCACCAGCACCCTTGGGAAGGGCTCATTCTTAATGATGATCTCGGGGTAGGTCTTGCCGTCTTTGAGCAGGATATTATAGCGTGGCTGGTGCTCTTTGATAAGAGCGTTCTCTAGGAGTAGCGCATCAAACTCTGTCGCTACGACTACGTACTCTAGGCGCTTAATCTGCCGGACGAGGAGCCGAGTCTTGGCATCGCTATGCTCCTTCTGAAAGTACGAGGATACGCGTCTACGTAGGTTTTTGGCTTTACCTACGTAGATGATCGTGTCCTCTGCATTATAGTATTTGTAGCAGCCTGCACTCTCAGGGATAGTTGGCAGTATCTGCTTGATTTCGTCTAGTGTCATAGTGGGGCTTGTGGGCGGGGCTTGCTACAGGTGTAGCGGACCTCGGCAGGGCATCACGGGGATGCCTAGCTCGTTCACGAGGTTACCCTCGGTATAGGGCTGATAGGCATAGCGGTAGCTGACGAAGTCCTCTAGCGATACGTCGGCTGTATAGAGGCCGTCATCGCCTCGGGTGAAGACTACCGAACGAACAGTTCCCTCGGGAGTAAGGAACTCGAAGCCATATACCTTATCTCCGCTAGCGGGGTGTACAGCTCCACCCCTAGGTGCGGTAATAGCTACACGATGCTTGTCTGAGCTACGCTTGATCTCTAGCAAACCCGTATACTGATAGGCTCCCTTATGGCCGTATTCGTTGAGTAGGGCATAGCGAGCGAGTCGCTCACCTATGGGCTGCTTGTAGCGTGGATGTACATCTAGGCTATCACCTCGGTCGTAGCTTGGTACAGTATAGGTCCTTATGATCTGCCTAACTTGTCTAGCATCACTAGTAAGCCCAGCCTGAGTAAGACGAAACTCCGACCAGCTGGGGCGATTGCTTATCGAGGAGAGCTGTACCGTATAGATGGGCAGACGCTTGCCCTTGGCAAGGGTCAGGGTACTACGCATATCCTTTACGAAGAGGTGGAATAGCTTGCTATATAGATTGCCGTTGTGGGCGTTGCTCTCGCCTTGATACCAAATGACACCTCTTAGGGCAAAGCCTCTTAGGGGCTTGATACCAGCGGCGTATAGGTAGCCATTCTCGTAGGGGTGTCGCTGAGCTTGGGGGCGCAGAGCAATGTTGTCGTTAGCACGCTCGCGTACCCAAGGCTGGGCGTAGTCCTTTTTCGTCCAATTGATGAAGCTAGCAGGAAGGCTTTCTTCGAGGCTTCTCTGAGACACCCAAGACTCTAGCGGTGAGCCTCCGATGGCATTGACGATGACAGCCTGAGGGATATCAGGGAGGCTATCACGTAGGGTGCGCAGGAAGTGATAGGCGACAGCTGACTGACGGCTCAGTTCGCTAGGCTTCTGAGCGCTCATCCATGTGCCAGGCTGGTAGTAGTCTAGGGCGTTGATGCTGTCTAGTACAGTGATAGGCCAAGCGACTTTGTAAGTCTCAGCGATAGGATACATCGTATACATACGGAGCCTATCATCAGAGAGGGCTTGCTCGGGGGCGAAGTCCTTAGTCTGCCCCAGCATCCACGACATATTACTCTGTCCGGAGGCTAGCCACAGGTCGCCTACGATTACTCTGTCGAGCTGTATCGTCTTCGCTTTCGTTTTGATGGTGAGTTTATGCTCGTGTGCTATGGAGAGTGAGTCTATGGTCAGTTGCCAGTCTCCTAGGCGGTCAGCCTTTGTCTTGTAGCTACGTCCGCCGACGCTTAGGCGCACTTCCTCGTGAGCATTAGCACGTCCGGCTATGAGGTTACGTTTATTGCGCTGTAATAGCATCCCGCTCTGGTAATAGGGAGCCAGACTTAGCCCGCCCCAGTCCCCAGTGAGGCAGGAATAGGCATATCGTGCTAGACGCTCTGCACCCTCTACATTGGGGTGCAGGTAGTCTGGCAGTAGGTGTGGATAGTCCTCTAGGGGAGTGGAATAGTTGATAAGCTCGCGTCCGCTAAGCTGTGCGACACGTGCAATCTCTGCGTTCACCTCCTGATACCAATCGCGCGTACTACTATCGAAGCGTGGATGCCCAGCTGTGATGGGGGACATCTGTGCTATTAAGACGCGCTTGCGAGAGTCGCCGTGCGTTAGTGAGTCTATAAGGCGTAGATAATCGGGGAGGAACTCCGACGAATAATTGGCCCAGTTACGAGGGTCTGTATCGTTTAGCCCTAGATGGATAATGATGATATCGGCATCGAAAGCCTTAGCTCGCTGGTACTCCTCGGTCTTGACGTAGGGGCGGTGTCCCTTCTCTAGGAGCGTAGCCCCCGAATGGCCGAAGTTGCCCACCTCGTATCGATCGCCAAGTAAGCGCTGGAGCACTGAGGGATAGCTCTGGCTTTTAGGGTCTGGTAGTAGGTAGCCTGCCGTAACACTATTACCAACACAGGCCACACGTATACGGCGTTTGGCATTGAGGAGTAGGGTAGTAAGTAGGAGCAGGGTTACAAAAGAAACTCTCCGAATCATAAGGGCAAATACTGTATATGGTGGATTAGAGTAATTGTTTCTGATAGCTATTGTAAAGTCCGAGCTAAAGGCTAGCCAAAGGCTGTCTTTTAGCTCGGACTTTGTAGGCTTCCCGTGAGATTAGGCCTTACGACTAGGGTCCTAGGGGGCTTATCTCAATATGTCTGCCCCCTGGGATTACCTATGCGAATGTACTTGGTTAGGTACTATGCAATTACGTCTTCTAAGGCCTGCTCAGAGGATCGGTTGCTGAGCCTATTAGGCCTGAGCCTCTGGGCGCTTGCTGATCGTAAGCTGAGGGAAGGGAAAGCTGATACCTGCAGCGTTGAAGCCCTCAAACACAGCTTTATTGAAGTCGAAGTATACGTCCCAGTAGTGCTCGCTCTTGACCCATGCACGTGCTACAAGCTCTACGCTATTAGGCGAGAGAGCTTGTACGGCTACGAAATGTGCAGGATCGCGGAGGACGCGTTCATCGCGGGTAATCAAGGTATTGAGTAGCTCTAGGGCCTCATCGATGTTGCTGTGGTAGTCTACGTTTACTACCCAGTCGACACGACGAGTGGTAGCACCGTTGAAGTTCACAATGACGTTGTTGCTTAGTCCACCGTTAGGGATGTAGATCACCTTGTTTTCGGGAGTCGTTACTATGGTGTGGAATAGGGTAACCATCTTAACAACACCCTCTACACCCTGCCCCTGGATATAGTCTCCGGTGGTAAAGGGCTTGGTGAGGACGATGATAACGCCACCAGCGAGGTTTTGTAGCTGGCCACTTAGAGCCATACCTACGGCCAAACCCATAGAGGCCAGAACGGCTGCAAAGCTTACGCTCTGTACCCCAAGGACGCTAGCAATACCGATACCTAAACCGATGTATAGGAAGGCTACTACGATGGAGTTGATGAGCGACACTGCTACGCCCTCGATTTGGCGCTTCAGAAGCACCTTCTCGATGAAGCGGCGTAGACGCTTGATCAGCCATGAGCCGATAAAAAAGAGTACTAGGGCGAGAATGACACGTACGCCGAAGTTGAGGAAGGCATCTCCCCAACGTTGGATAAATCCTTCAATGTCAAAGGAGTTACTTCCCAAAATAGGTTGGGTCATACCAGCCACGGCTGAGGAAGCCTGCTCCACAGCGCCAGAATCTACAGGTAATACCTGTGCAAATAGTTTCAACATAATTTTATCTTAGAATGAATTTCGAGGTGTGAGCAATACCCTTATCCTGTACACGCACGATGTATACCCCAGGTCGCAGATCCTCAAGCGTCATCTTGTGCCCCTTGAGGAGGGTCTTGATGCTACGCCCTGTGATATCCTGTACCACGAAGAGCTCTACCTGGCGATCTAGATAAATAGCCTGTCCGAGGACGCGCATCTCTATCGGGGTAATGGGCTTCTGAGGACGCTCTATGTCGGCCGTAATGGGGACATTCGGCGTAAGCTTAATAGAGCTGGTGGTCTTCTCCGGATTGAGAACACCTCGTATAGCGCCATCCTGCATCAGGACGGTAGCACCATTATTTATCTTGATGGGGATACCTGAGGCCGGACGCTCGAAGGTGATCGTACGAGGCTTAATCTTGAGGGATAGGGTCTTGGCGATACTTTGCTGATTAGGCACAAGGCCACTCTGCGCCTGGAGCTTCATAGTGGCTAAGGCACAGAGGGCTAAGACTAACGCGAGTAGTCGGCTCCGCTTCGGTAGATATAGCTGAGGTTTAGTCATCGTATCGCACCAGCAAAGTTACCATTATTCCATCAATTGAGAAAGTGGGGACTGTATGTATGGAGCTCCCCGTGATAGAGAGACCTCGGGCATACTCTCTATTCATCGCTTGTGCTAGTGAGAAGCCCCCTAGACTGCTAACGCCTGATATAGCTCTGTAGTACTTGCGGAGGGTATATTATCTAGTAGTTCTGGATATGTTTACAGCTGAGTGTACGCTAGTTGCCTCTCTACTGTACCGTAAGGCACTAGTGGGTGTACGACAAAAGTTCACGGGCTGGGCGAACGAAAGGCCCTCTAGCATTGTTGCTAGTGTGTAACGCTGGGAGGGGATACTTGTGGAGTTCTCTCAGTTTATCAGGTTTATATAGATAGATGAATAAGCAAACAGAGGAGCGCGTGGCGCAGATGAGCTTCGCTAGTATCTACCCTCTATATCTACAGAAGGTACAGCGTAAGGGGCGTAGCAAGGGCGAGCTAGATAAGGTGTTGTGCTGGCTTACAGGGCATAGCCCCGAGAGCCTTGAGCTATGCTATAGCGATGTATCGCTAACGCTGGAGGCCTTTTTCGCCGAGAGCCCCAAGCTCAACCCAAAGATGTACCTCCTCACAGGGAGTATATGTGGCTATCGCTTACAAGAGCTAGGCGAGGGGCTGATGCGTCGGGTGCGCTGTATGGATAAGCTTGTAGATGATTTGGCCAAGGGGCGTTCGCTTGAGCGTATCTTGCCTGCTTAGCCCTTGGGACTGTAGATATCGCTTTTGTAGGGATAGTTGTACCTTTGTGGCGATTATCCAACACAAAAGAAAAGATTATGAAGACTATGTACAAGGCGATGATGGGAGCAGCGATGCTCCTCGCGGGATCCACTATGCAGGCTCAGAACCTACAGCTCCACTACGACCTAGGGCGCTATACGCACCCCGAGTCGCAGGCTGGGCGTCCCTATATGCTCCTGACGCTGGAGCAACAGAGCGTCGATAAGTTTGGCGATACTTTCTACTTCGTAGATATGAACTTCCAGAAGCAGGGGGCCGTGGCCGCCAACTGGAAGTTTATGCGCAATCTGCGCTTCTGGAAGGGCCCTTGGGCACTACACCTGCGCTACGATGGTGGGATACGCTTCCTGAATACCAATACTACGAGCCCAGCACCACGCTCTGCGATGTCCATCAACGATGCTTTCTTCGTTGGCCCTAGCTATACCTATCTGCGTGCAGACCGCAAGCTGATGCTCAGTGCTGCACCTCTGTATAAGTATATCAAGGGACACGCTGAGCCTCACAACTGGGAGCTTGTAGGTATATGGAAGTATACTCCTGGCAACGGTGTCTTTAGTGCTAATGGCTTCATCACCTACTGGCGAGAGAAGATGCCTTACGGTACTACGACTCGCCTAATGACGCAGCCACAGTTTTGGCTCAATCTAAATAAGCTACGAGGCGTGAGCGACGACCTCAAGCTGAGCGTTGGTACGGAGCTGCGCATAGCCAACAATGTAGATATGAAGGGCTTCCTCTTCGCTCCCTCGATAGCCCTCAAATGGAACTTCGGTAAGTAAATGCAAAACCCATTACACAGTTTCCGCTACTGTCCTCAGTGCG
>JAXFXP010000022.1:0-12380 GCA_034091595.1 Porphyromonas sp. | reverse complement strand
CCCTCCGACCCCCCCGCGGTTATTTCCCCACCCATTAGGGGGCCCCCCCCAAAGGGGCTGCCACCGCTTCTTGTCCTTTGGGCACAAAGCCTAATCTAGTAAGCTGATGCTTAGTCCAGGGTCTTCTTGATCTCGATCTCTTCGTAGGCCTCGATGATATCACCGACCATAATATCGTTATAGCCATCGATATTCAGACCACAATCCTGCCCCATTACGACCTCCTTGGCATCATCCTTGAAGCGCTTGAGCGATCCGAGAGCACCTTGGTACTTGACGATACCATCGCGGATAAGGCGAATCTTGTTGTTCCGCTTAATCTTACCCTCGATAACCATACAGCCCGCAATAGTGCCGACCTTGGTGATCTTGAAGGTCTGCTGCACCTCTAGGTTGGCCACAACGTTCTCCTTGATCTCTGGAGCAAGCATACCCTCCATAGCGCTCTTGATATCCTCAATCGTATCATAGATGATAGAGTACGTACGTATCTCTACCCCCTCACGATCTGCTAGGCGCTTAGCAGCCTGGCTAGGACGCACCTGGAAACCGATAATGATGGCCGACGAGGCTGCAGATAGCACCACATCACTCTCACTGATAGCACCCACACCCTTGTGGATAACGTTGACCTGAATTTCTTCGGTAGAGAGACGGATGAGCGAGTCACTGAGCGCTTCGATAGAGCCGTCCACGTCCCCCTTGATGATCACGTTCAGCTCCTGGAAGTTACCAAGAGCACGACGACGTGCTAGCTCATCCAGAGTCAAGCCCTTCTTCGTACGGTTGTCTTGCTCACGCTTGAGCTGCTCGCGTTTATTAGCCAATGCACGTGCCTCTTGCTCGGTCTCCATCACGTTGAATGTTTCACCTGCCGTAGGAGCACCATCTAGCCCTAGGATAAGCACAGGAGTACTAGGAGCAGCCTCAGCTACACGAGCATTGCGCTCGTTAAACATAGCCTTCACCTTACCGAAGTGCGTACCTGCCAGCACCACGTCGCCTGTGCGGAGTGTACCGTTCTGCACCATCACTGTAGCTACATAGCCACGTCCCTTATCTAGCGAAGACTCAATGATACTACCTGTGGCACGACGTACGGGGTTAGCCTTGAGCTCTAGAAGCTCTGCCTCTAGAAGGACTTTCTCCAGCAATTCCTCTATATTGATACCCTGCTTAGCCGAGATTTCCTGACACTGGTACTTACCACCCCACTCCTCTACCAGGTAATTCATAGCAGCTAGTTGCTCTCGGATACGGTCAGGGTTGGCACCAGGCTTATCAATCTTATTGATGGCGAACACCATAGGCACACCTGCTGCAGCTGCGTGGTTGATGGCCTCCTTAGTCTGAGGCATTACATCATCATCAGCGGCAACGATGATAATAGCGATGTCCGTTATCTTGGCTCCACGAGCACGCATAGCGGTGAAAGCTTCGTGCCCTGGTGTATCGAGGAAGGTGATACGCTTACCACTCTTGAGTTTAAGGCTGTAGGCCCCTATGTGCTGAGTGATACCACCAGCTTCTCCTGCTATTACGTTGGTATTACGCAGACGGTCTAGCAGCGAAGTCTTACCATGGTCCACGTGCCCCATCACAGTTACGATAGGGGGGCGTCCTACTAGGTCTTCCTCGTTGTCCTCTTCCTCCTGCTGGCTGATGCTCTCTGCAAGCTCTGCACTCACAAAGTTGGTCGTAAAGCCAAACTCCTCAGCTACGATATCTATCGTCTCAGCATCGAGACGCATATTGATAGACACCATCAGACCTAGCGTCATACACGTACCTATCACCTTGGTCACGGGTACGTCCATCAGGTTCGCTAGGTCGCTCACGGTTACGAACTCTGTAAGCTTGAGCACCTTGCTTTCCTCTGCTGCTGCTGCTGCATCAGCATCGGCAGCGCTGCGGGCCGCTTCACGCTTATCCTTGCGGTACTTAGCACCCTTGGCATTTTGATTACCCTTGCTTGTCAGACGGGCTAGGGTTTCCTTTACCTGACGTTGTACGTCTTCCTCACTAACGGGCTGGTTATTGGTATTACCCTGCTTACCGCGCTGCTCCTTACCCTTCTGCTTGTGGCGATTATCAGCGTTACCTCCTCCCTGGTTGTTGTGCCGTCCTCCGTTGTTGGTAGCACCCTTACCTGCGTTGTTGTGGCTAGGCTGAGCATTGCTCCCCTGCTTTTTGGGCTGACCAGAGGTTGATGCAGCACTCCCGGCATTGGGCTTCTTCCCCTGAGAAATCTTAGCGGCCTCGGCCTTGACATCGACAGCCTCCTTGACACGCTGACGCTTTTTGCGGTCCTCACGCTCCTTGTGGCTTTTCTTGCTCGGACGCGTAGAGCTGTTAAGGGCGTCTAGGTCTATTTTCCCCACGACATTAAACTGGATACCAGGGCTAGGTGTAGAGGCTCGGAAGACTCCAGCATCCTTAGGCTCACTCTTTGTCTCAGACACGGCCTCTTTGGGCTCCTCTACCACAGGCTTAGGCTCTACAGCTACGGGGACAGGCTTTTCGTCTTTAACAGGGACAGGTGCTACCTCCGCCTTAGGCTCGGGCTTGGCTATTGGGTCGGGCTTAATCTCCTCCTTCGCTGGCGCAGGGTGCTCTACAGGCTTCTCCTCTACAGTGATTATCTTCGGAGCTTGCTCCTGCTGCTTATCGTTGATGTTGCCGACCACCTTTAGCTCTATCTTGGGCTTAGACTCCTCTTGTACTTTAGGCTTGTCCTCTTGTACCTTGGGGCTAGCGACCTCCACGGGATCGCGCAGTTGATCGAGGATACGCTGAGCATCAGCTAGGGACAGAGCTTTCTGAAACTCTGTCCTCAGCAGGCGCTCGACCTCGGCGTAGCTCAGACGCGTATTAGGCGTTGGGTTCTCGGCCAGCTTAAGCTTCTCTACTGCCTCACGTACCGAATTTCCCCCCACGCCAATTTTAGCGGCAAAGTCTACTATTTTGATTTTCTTCTGCGACATTATCAATGTATTTTAGGTTAGTATTAGTCTTGTCCCTCCGCTGATGTAGCGTCACCCTCCTGGGCTAGTTCCTCTTCGCTGAACTCGCTACGTAGGATATCCAAGACTTGGTCGAGGGTCGTCTCCTCGAGGTCAGTAAGCTCCAAGAGCTCGGTGCGGTTCTTTTTGAGAACCGACTTGGCGGTAGTGCAACCTATGTTCTTCAGTATATCGATAATCCACTGATCAATTTCGTCAGCGAATTCGTCTAGATAGATATCCTCCTCGGTGTTATCATTATCACGGAAGACCTCTATCTTATACCCCGTAAGGAGAGATGCCAGCTTGAGGTTAGATGCATTCTTACCTATAGCCAAAGGCACCTCTTCGGGGCGTAGGTACACCTCTGCCTGTGGGTGTTCGCTCTCTGTATCGAGCGAAATTGCTGATACCTTGGCAGGGCTGAGGGCACGCTGTATGAATAGGAGCGTATTGGTCGTATAGGTCGTTACATCGATATTCTCTCCTCGGAGCTCACGCACGATACCGCGGATACGTGAGCCATTCATACCCACGCAAGCCCCCACAGGATCTATACGCTCGTCATAGCTCTCCACGGCAATCTTAGCACGCTCTCCTGGGATACGAGCCACAGCACGTAGCGTAATCAGGCCGTCTGCAATCTCAGGCACGTTAAGCTCAAGAAGACGCTTGAGGAACTCACCGCTTACGCGCGAGAGGATTACCTTAGGATTGTTGTTTTCGTTCTCCACACGCTCTATCACGGCACGTACCGTTTCACCCTTGCGAAAGAAGTCCCCAGGGATCTGCTCCGACTTAGGCAGAATAAGCTCATTACCCTCCTCATCGAGGAGCAGAGCTTCGCGCTTCCACACTTGATATACTTCGGCTGAAATGAGCTCACCTACACGATCCTTGAAACGAGCGAAAAAGTTGTCCTTCTGTAGCTCTAGGATCTTGCTGGCAAGGGCCTGACGTAGGTTAATTACGGCACGACGACCGAAGGCATTGAAATTGACAGCCTCGCTGACCTCTTCGCCTAGCTCGCAGTCCTCATCTAGTAGGCGAGCATCAGAGAGGGCAATCTCATCGCTCTCATTTACCACCTCTCCGTCGTTTACGACTAGACGCTTACGCCAAATCTCAAACTCGCCACGCTCGGGGTTGATAATCACAGTGAAGTTCTTGTCAGTACCATAGATCTTGCTCAACACATTGAGGAAGGCAGACTCTAGTACGTCCATCATCGTTTCACGAGAGATGTTTTTTAGGTCCTTAAACTCGGCGAGCGAGTCTATCATACTCGTTGTTTCCTTTTTCTTTGCCATTGTATATGCTTGTTTTCTTTCCTATTCTAGATAGTCGTGATTAGAAACTGAGGATACGCTTGGTCTGTAATACCTCCTCCATTGGGATCGTAATTAGCTCCTCAACCTCGGTCTTACGCTTAGCTCCCTCAAGCTTAACTTTGCGTAGCACCCTCAGCTCTATAGCCTCACCAGTAGCTTTGCTTAGTGTGCCTTTTTCCTTGATACCGCCCTTACGCAGCACCTCCACCTCGCTATCGATAGCTGCTTCGTACTGACGGAGCACCTTGAAGGCTGAGGTCAATCCGGCCGAACCCACCTCTAGCTCGTAGTCTTCCTCTTCGCGGTCGAAGTTAGCCTCTATGTGCTTGGTAATACGAACGCAGTCGTCGATGCCGATACCACTCTCGCTACCTAGCTCTACCACGATACGATTGCCTGGGTGCACTGCCACCTCTACGATATAGTGTGCGGGGTACTCTTGCTCAATGAATGCCTCTACTAGGCTCTGGATACTTTGCGAACTAATCATCTTGTAATGCTTATATAATGAAGAGGAGGAAGCCTGCCAGCCTCCTCCGTCCCACTTGTTTCCTACAAAGGTAGTCATTATTATTCACTTAGCCAAATTATCGTCCTATAATGTGGCTATTATCCTTCGCAAAGCTTATAGTACACTTCTTTTTCTACTAGAGTCAATACCTATAGATAAGCAGAGAGCTGATGAGTAGCCTAGATGGTAAGGCTTACCTCTCTACGATATGCTAATTTCAGTTCACTCGTAGGTGAACTGAAATGCCCAAGTAGATGAATAACAGATTACCAGCGTATGTACTTAGGCTGGCATAGTTGGAGATGCCCGAGTCAATTCCCCAAGGAACGCTACTCCCCTATAGAGCCCCACACCGTTACCAGCAAGGCCGGCGTTACAGACGATGCACCGTATGCCTATTATCCAATAGCTCCCAAAGTGTTATCTTTGTACAATTTAGAGGACCACCTCTCAGCCTTTGGCTTCGTGGTCTACTTATTTTTTGTACTTACTATACCCTAATGCAGAACCTAGAGATTACTGGTGCCAAGGTGCACAATCTCAAAAACATCGACGCTTACATTCCTCGCTACTCACTAACCGTTTTCACCGGGCTAAGCGGTAGCGGCAAAAGTTCGCTTGCTTTCGACACCATCTTTGCCGAGGGGCAAAGACGCTATATAGAGACTTTCGGGGCTTATGCTAGAGGCTTCCTCGGTGGAGGTATGGAGCGTCCCGATGTGGAGGATATACGTGGCCTTGGCCCCGTCATATCTATTGACCAAAAGACTACTAACCGAAACCCTCGCTCAACCGTAGGGACAGTTACAGAGGTCTACGACTTCTTCCGCCTACTCTATGCCCGTGCTGGGCAAGCTGTATCCTATCTATCGGGGCTACCTATGGTACGTTATACCGAGGGGGAGATACTTGATAAGCTCTTGGCTCAGTTCGATGGGCAACGCGTTTACTTCTTGGCACCTGTCGTCAAGCAGCGCAAAGGACATTACAAAGAGCTCTTCGAGCATCTACGCAAAAAAGGCTATCTAACGGTGCGCGTCGATGGCGAGTTACGCGAGATTACCTACGGTATGCGCTTAGACCGCTACAAACTACACAGCGTAGAGGTGCAAACAGATAGGCTAACCATAGCCGAGGCACAACGCGAACGCATCGCCAGCAGCCTAGCCCTAGCCATGCGCGAGGGTAAAGGCGTAATGATGGTACAAGCGGCCGATAGTGGAGAGATTACCTACTATAGCCGCAACCTGATGTGCCCCGAGACTGGCCTTGCCTACAATGAGCCTGCACCACATAACTTCTCCTTCAATTCCCCCAATGGCTATTGTCCTCATTGCCGAGGCCTAGGAGAGGTGAGCATCCTAGACCGTAGTACCGTTATCCCTGACGAATCAATCAGCGTTGCCAAGGGAGCTATAGCACCGCTCGGTAAACCCAGGAAGAACCTCCTCGGGCAACAGATACAAGCTCTTTTTGCCCGCCATGAGGAGCGTATAGATACACCTATAAACAAACTCCCCGAGGGGCTCATAGAGGAGCTTCTCTACGGTAGCGAGGACGAGCTAACAGTAGAGATAGAGCAGTATGGTAGCCCCAAAACCCTCTACCTCCGCTACAATGGATTAGCCGAGCATCTGCCAGCCCTTAGTGGCGAGGAATGGGAATACAATGCCGACAAATGGGCCAGACAATATATGCGTATAGAGTGCTGCCCCGAGTGTAAAGGTATGCGCCTCAATCGTGAAGCTCTCCACTACTATATCGACGGCAAAAACATAGGTGAGCTGGGAGCAATGGAGCTGAGCAAGCTCGCCGAGTGGATAGATGGTGTAGAGGATCGCCTCAGCCCTGCACAGCGCACCATCGCCCACGAAGTACTCAAAGAGATACGCAAACGCCTATCTTTCCTACTCGATGTCGGGCTAGGCTATCTGACGATGAACCGATGTGCCGCTACCCTCTCTGGTGGAGAAAGCCAGCGTATACGTCTGGCCACACAGATCGGCACACAGCTAGTAGAGGTGCTCTATATCCTAGATGAACCCAGTATAGGTCTACACCAGCGAGACAACATACGCCTCATAGATTCGCTGAAAAAGCTCCGAGACCTCGGTAATACTGTTATCGTAGTAGAGCACGACAAGGATATGATGCTCGAGGCAGACCACATCATAGATATGGGTCCCAAGGCAGGGCGCTATGGAGGGGAAGTCGTCTTTATGGGGACTCCCAAGGAAATGATGCAGAGCAATAGTACCACCGCTCAGTATATCAGCGGAGCGTTGCAGATCACCCCTCCGACAACACGTCGCCCTGGCAACGGCAAAGAGCTACGTATCCTCGGTGCACGAGGAAACAACCTCCGCAACGTTAGCGTTAGCCTACCCCTAGGGACGCTCACCTGCGTAGTCGGAGTATCGGGCAGTGGCAAAAGCACCCTTATCAACCAGACACTATACCCAGCACTTAGCCAGCGTCTCTACCGCAGCGACGAGGCGCCTCTAGAACACGATGCCATAGAGGGGCTGGAGTATATAGACAAGGTGGTAGCCGTAGACCAAAGCCCCATTGGACGTACCCCTCGTAGTAACCCCGCCACTTATACGGGTGTCTTCACTGAGATCCGCAACCTCTTCGTCGGGCTTGCCGAGAGTCGTATGAGAGGCTATAAACCTGGGCGCTTCAGCTTCAACGTCTCTGGCGGGCGTTGTGAGGAGTGCAAAGGCAATGGCTACAAGACCATAGAGATGAACTTCCTACCCGACGTATACGCTCCCTGCGAGCTATGCCACGGTAAGCGCTACAATCGAGAAACGCTAGAGGTACGCTTCAAGGGTAAGAGCATCGCTGACGTACTAGATATGACGATCAATCAGGCTACAGAGTTTTTTGAGCATATTCCGCAGATATACAAGAAACTCGTAGTGCTACAGCAGGTAGGGCTAGGCTATATCAAACTAGGGCAATCCTCCACAACCCTCTCGGGCGGAGAGAGCCAGCGTATCAAACTGGCCAGCGAGCTATCCAAGCGCGACACAGGCAACACAATATACATCCTCGACGAGCCTACGACAGGGCTACACTTCGAGGACATTCGCATCCTATTGGACATCCTACAGAGTCTGGTAGAGCGTGGCAACACCGTTGTTGTCATCGAGCACAACCTCGATGTCATCAAATGCGCTGACTATCTTATAGAGATAGGCCCAGAGGGTGGACGAGAGGGTGGTAAACTCGTCTATGAGGGGACACCCGAGGGACTGATAGGACAAACCGATAGCCCCACAGCCCCCTTCCTGGCACAAGAACTCCAAGCACTAACGAAGAGAAAATAACTTGATTATGGCAAAGTTGCTCAACCGTTTATCCAACAAGCAATGCCCCGAAGGTATGAGCGTCGAGGAGTGGCAGGTAGCCCTACGGCGCGAGCAAGCAATAGACTCAGACTTCGTCGTCGAACATCTCGACGACAACCGTATCTGGGGCGATTACCTTGTCTCCTCCAATAGTGGCGGAGGGCGCTACAAAGTAGCCTTCCGTGGCGTATGTAGTGAGCGTAACTACTGCTCTTGCCTAGACTTCCGTACCAACGGACTAGGCACATGCAAACACCTAGAGGCCGTATCGCTATGGCTACAGCAGGAGGTAGAGGGCTACCCCTGGTCTGGACGTAGCTACGATGCACCATATAGCTCTGTATATGTCAGCTACAAAGGGCGTCGCAATATCCGTATGCGCATAGGCACAGAGCAATCTGAGGCATACCTCAGGCTACACAGCCGTTATTTCTCGCCCGATGGAACCCTCTCTCCCGAGCGTTACCCCGAGCTGGCGGTCTTGGAGGAGGAGGGCGAAGCCATATCTCCCCACTTCCGTGTTTATGAGGATGTCTTTACCTTCGCACAGGAGGAGCTGGCACACATCTCTTGGCGCGAACGTCTAGCAAGTACATATCCCGAGGGACGTATTCCTTTCGCAGGAGGAATCCAGCAAGAGAGAGCCCTCTATGAGTTATCCTATCACGAGAACGCTCTACTCGTTAGCCCTAAGCACCCTGCTGGCATTGCCTTTGTAGGGGCACTAGTACGCGCTATCTACAACAACGAGCAGCAACTACGCCCCGGCTATATCATCGTAGACACTGAGGTAGAGGCCAAGCAGTGGAGCCGACTCCTGGAGGTGGGGATTTTGCCCGTAGAGGTTATCACTGCCGAGTCTTTTATCAAGCGCATCAATAGCACCCATCCGAGCGTTTGCTTCGTCTGGGTAGACAATGCCAAAGGCCTGAGAGACTGGAAGGACGAGCTTTCTCTGGCCCTCAAAAAGCTCTCTATCGCCCACCTCTACATGCGCCTAGAGAGCATAGAGGACCTCAGCCCCATACAGCTATCCTCTACGCTACAGCACATCAGCCCATTCCTGCTAGGACCATTGTATAAATTCGTACATCGCTACCGCAGCAGCTTTCCGCTCCTCAACGACGGGAGCAATGCCCCTGAGGAAGTGCAGGGCAGTCTATTTTTCTATTACGGACTATTCGAGCAGTCCGACTGGGTACAAGCCCCACCTGCCCCCCAGCTAAACAGCCAGCAAAAAGTGCAGCAGCTGATGCAGGCACTATACGAGGTCTTGGCAGATGAGCAAGCACGTACCATACTACAGCAAGAACTACATGAGCGACTACAACGATAAATCCTACCTCGAGCAACTCAATGCCGCTCAGCGTGCCGCTGTAGAGTACAACGATGGCCCTGCCCTCGTCCTCGCTGGCGCTGGTAGCGGTAAGACACGTGTACTCGTCTATAAGCTGCTACACCTCATACACTCGGGTTATCATCCGAGCCGTCTAATGGCGCTGACCTTCACCAATAAGGCAGCCCGTGAGATGCGCAGTCGTGTAGAGCAATTGGTTGGTAGTCGTGCCCGTGGGATACAGATGGGGACATTCCACTCTATCTTCTCACGGATTCTGCGCCAGCATGCCGAACTGCTCGGCTATACCTCGGACTTTACCATCTACAATGCTAGCGATAGCAAGAATAAACTCAAGGGTATCATCAAGCTATTGGGCCTCGACGAAAAGGTCTACAAGCCAGGGCTAATACAGTCCCGCATATCGAATGCCAAAAACCGCCTACAAAGCGCCAGCGCCTACCGAGCAAGTAGCGAGCAACACAAACTAGACAGCAAGGCCAGCATCCCCCGCACTGGCGAAATATACAGTCGCTACATGATGGACCTAAGGCTAGCTAATGCAATGGACTTCGATGACCTACTCGTCGAGACCAACCGCCTCTTCAAAGAGCAGCCCGAGATCCTCAGGATGTGGCAAGAACGTATCGACTACCTCCTCATAGACGAGTATCAGGACACCAACTTTGCGCAGTATATGATAGCGCGCCAGTTAATGCAGGAGAAAGGGAAAATCTTCGTTGTGGGCGATGATGCCCAGAGTATATACTCTTTCCGTGGTGCTAATATTGAGAATATGTTCTCCTTCGAACGCACCTTCCTAGGCGCCAAGCGCTTTTTACTCGAGCAGAACTACCGCTCGTCTCAGACCATAGTAGAGGCTGCCAAATGTTTGATCGCCCGCAATCACAACCAGCTCCCCAAAGAGGTCTTCTCCCTCGGAGAAATAGGTGAACCTATAGAACTATATGAGGCCACAAATGCTGAGGCCGAGGCTAGCTGGGTAGGACGTACGATAGAGATTATTCGTCTCAAGCAACGAGTGGACTACGACCACTTTGCCGTCCTCTACCGCACCAACCAACAAAGCCGCATTATGGAGCAACGCCTAAGGAGCATGGGTATTCCTTTCAGGATATGGGGTGGACGCTCGTTCTTTGATCACAAGGAGGTGATGGATGTAATGGCTTACTTCCGCCTAATGGTCAATGAGGCAGACGATGAGGCTATGCTCCGTATCATTAACTATCCCAAACGTGGCATAGGTGATACGACCATCCTCAAGCTGCGCCAGCAAGCCCTACAGCACAACGTGAGCATCACCACTGTACTCCGAGACCCTCTGAGCTATGGTGTGGAGCTCAATAAGGGAACGCTCAATAAGCTGAATACTTTCTCGGAGCTCCTCTCTCGTATGCGCGAGCAGACTAGAGGAGATATGGACTTTTACGCTCTCTGCGAATGGCTTATCAATACCTCAGGCATCCCCGCTGAGCTGAGGCTCGACACAACTGCCGAAGGCAAGACCCGACTAGATAACCTGCAGGAACTCCTCGGGAGCATAGACGAATACGCCCGTAGCATACAGGTCGAGGGGGACAGCCCCAGCCTACGCGCCTACCTAAGTGAGGTAGCTCTACTGACAGACCAAGACAATGGAGAGGAGGAGGATAAGGCCCGTGTCACCTTAATGACGATACACGCCTCCAAGGGTCTAGAGTTTCCACACGTCTTTATCGTAGGGCTCGAAGAACAGCTCTTCCCCTCTCCTATGAGTAGCAGTAGCATCAGCGAGCTAGAGGAGGAGCGCCGTCTGCTATATGTGGCCATCACACGTGCCGAGCGTAGCTGCCATATCGGCTATGCCCGCGAACGCTTCCGCAATGGGCGCAGCGAATATACCCACCCTAGCCGCTTCCTGCGCGAGCTGCCTCGCGAATTGCTACGCGAAAGCTCTGGAGCCCGTGATACCCTCGATCTCGACCGCTATCGCCATGAGCAAGGACGACAACCCCAGACGGGGGGACGCATCCCCACAGAGTTTAGCCCGCGCAGCTTTATGCCTACAGGCTCTGGTAAACGCATACACCTAGAGCGTCGTGCTGGTGGAGACGAATATGTACCCGAGCCACAGCATCAGCAAGTAGACAATCTGCGCATCGGGGCACGCGTTCGGCACAGCAAATTTGGTGAGGGCGAGATTGCTTCGCTTGAGGGCAGCGGAGAGAACATCAAGGCCATCGTCCACTTCGATGATGGTGATACACGCAAACTGCTCTTACGCTTCGCACACCTAGAGCGCATAGAGTGATCGCAATAGCAAGATTAATACCTTTATCACAGCTGAGCATCGGCCTCCCTAATGGGGGCCGATGCTTACTTTTAGTAGTACCCTCGCCCAAGTTTACAACTAACGTAAGATCCGTTATACACCCCATGTAAGATGCGTCTTACAACCGATGTACGATTTGTTGTACATCTTGAGAGACCGTTGCCTACTCTTTATTGGGGGATGACGAGAATTATGTACCTTTGTCTTACAATTAGATAGGTCTAAAAAGCGTGACAGAAGTAACCTTTAGTATCAAATACCGAGCCGAGTGGGGACATCGCCTATGTATCAGTGGTTCAGTACCCGAGCTAGGGAACTGGGACGAACATAAGGCAATCGAGCTCAGCAGCCACGATGGGGAAACCTGGATAGGGCAAGTATCGCTTGATGGGCGACGTAAGGATTTCTCGTATTTCTACCTAGTCAAAGACGAGCAGGGCACTATACTGCGTCGTGAATGGAAGCGTATGCACAGGCTGCTTATCAAAGAGCCCTTCCGGACGATTTACATG
>JAXFXP010000021.1:0-4795 GCA_034091595.1 Porphyromonas sp. | reverse complement strand
GTTACTAGTGCCACACCATGGCGTGCTCACGCCTCGCAGCAGGAGACGGGTTACGTCATCGCATGGCCAGAGAACAGCGAGCTGACCTACGAGAAAAAGCATGAGCTTAACCTCGGCTTCAATGCAGGTTTCCTCAAGGACCGCATTAACCTATCTTTTGACTGGTACCACCGCAATAACTTCGACCTTATTGGGCCTATCAACACGATGGGGCTAGGGGGCTCTACGATTAAGTATGGCAACGTAGCGACGATGAAGTCCAACGGTATAGAGCTGTCTATCTCCTCGACTAATGTCAAGACTAAGGACTTCAGCTGGGTGACGGACTTTGTCTATGCGCACGCTACCAACAAGATTACAGATCTGCAGAGTCGTCAGCGTGTTATTGACCTCGTCAGTGGCTCGGGCTTCGGTGTGAGTGGTTATCCTGTACGCGCACTCTTCTCGATACCTTTCGCAGGGCTAAATGAGCAAGGCTTGCCTACCTTCTATACTACAGCAGACCGTACGGGTACGACTGTTACGGGGATCAACTTCCAGCAGCGTACGGGCCTAGACTTCCTCAAGTACGAAGGCTCTGTAGATCCTACCGACTACGGTTCGCTTGGGAACACATTCTCTTACAAAGGTCTCAAGCTGAATATCTTTATGACTTATTCTTTCGGGAATGTAGTGCGGCTAGACCCCGTCTTCCGTAACCGCTACAACGACCTCAGCTCCACACCACGTGAGTTTGAGAACCGCTGGATAAATCCTGGAGATGAGGCCAAGACGACGGTACCCGTGATTGCTTCCTACAGGCAAAACTACGAGAATGCGAACCTCAACTATGCCTACAATGCCTATAATTATTCGGATGCACGTATCGCTAAGGGAGACTTCATCCGTATGAAGGAGATTTCGCTTAGCTACGACTTCCCCAAGGCTTGGGCCAAGAAGCTTGCTGTGAGCGATATTAGCCTGAAGCTACAAGCCTCTAACCTCTTCCTAATTTACTCGGATAGCAAGCTCAATGGGCAAGACCCCGAGTTCTTCAATACCGGGGGGGTAGCTACGCCTCTAGCGCGTCAGTTTACGATGACGCTACGTGTAGGCATATAGTATGACTTAATCGAGGAATAACAATGAAACTAAGCAATTATATAAAGCTCTTCGCAGCCTCTACACTTGTCGTAAGCGCTATGTCGAGCTGCAATGACTTTCTGAGCACGCTGCCTGATAGCCGTGCTGAGGTCGATAGCTACGAGGATATCCGCAGCTTGCTCATATCCGCCTACCCCGAGCAGGGCTACAGCTTGATTACGGAGCTGTCTACAGACAATGTAGTGCACAATACGGAGGCGGCTGCCTACACAACGCGTTTCTACGACCAGCTCTATGCCTGGGAAGATGTGACGGAGTCGGCCAACGAGAGCCCTAAACGTGTGTGGGAGTCGGCATATAGCGCTATACAGACGGCCAACGCAGCTCTAGAGGCTATAGAGAAACTGGGCGATCGTGCAGACCTCAAGCCGCTCAAGGGTGAGGCTCTACTATGCCGAGCCTATGGGCACTATCTGCTGGCTAATCTGTTTGCCGAGCCTTACAATGCAGCTACGGCAGCCACTGAGCTAGGCGTACCCTATATGACTAAGCCTGAGACTACCCTTAATCCGAAATATACCCGTGAAACGCTCGCTAGCAACTACGAGCGTATAGCTGCGGACATTGAGGAAGGCTTGCCTCTACTTAATGACCAGACATACTCTGTCCCCAAGTACCACTTCAACAAGAAGGCTGCCAACGCCTTTGCTGCGCGCTTCTACCTCTTTTATCAGAAGTGGGACAAGGCTTATAGCTATGCTCAGGCTGTCCTCGGCTCAGCTCCTGCCAACCAGTTACGCGATTATGCGCAGCTGCTGGCTCTACCCAGTGGTCAGGGAGGGTTTAATAATAGAGCTATAGAGTGGGTGGACCATAGTAATGCCAATAACCTTATGCTCCTTACGGATGTGTCTTCGCTGGGGCGTTACTTTGGCTTCTTTACGGTTGGTTCGCGCTATACGCACTCTAGCTTTGTAGCAGACCGCGAGACTGTAGGTGCACCCAATGCTTGGGGCTCTACAGCTATGAAGGTGATGCCAGAGCGCCTTACAGACCCCTATCGTAAGGTAATACTGCCTAAGAATCCTTTCCAGATAGAGTACACAGACCGTGTAGCAGGTACGGGCTATCTGCGCACTACCTATGCAGACTTTACCACCGACGAGACCTTGCTCGTGCGTGCTGAGGCTAACATAATGCTCGGCAAGTATACAGAGGCACTCGCCGATATGAACCTCTACCTCCGCAATACCTATAGCTCGTACAACGAGCTGACGGCTGAGAGTATAAAGACATGGAACGCATCTACGGCTTACCATACGCCTACGGTGCCCACGCCACGTAAGCGCCTCAATGCGAGCTGGACCATTAGCTCAGAGCAAGAGAACTATCTACAAGTACTACTGCATATGCGTCGTATAGAGACAGTGCAGACAGGGCTACGTTGGTTCGATATCAAGCGCTATGGTATAGAGGTAGCTCGTGTGGACGTTGTCGGTGGCACTACTGCTGTAGAGACAGCCAACAAGCTCAGCAAGGACGACAAGCGCCTTGCCTTCCAGATACCAGAGGAGTCTATCGCTGCAGGTATGACCCCTAACCGCAAGTAGTCAAACTCTATAATCCGAGAGAGATAATGAAACTAAGAAAGCATATCCTTATCCCCAGCCTCATCGCTCTAGGTCTCGCTATGGGTGTGGCTTCGTGTGGAGAGGACAATCCTATAGACACCTCCAAGACGGTGGTGATAACAGAGCCTAGAGTCGAGAATGACTTCGACAAGTGGCTAGCGCACTATTTTATGACACCATACAATATCGAGCTACGCTACCGCTTGAAGGACAACGAGACGTCCCTCAACTACAACCTCGCTCCTGCAGAGCTCAATAAGAGTGTGCAGATGGCGCACCTGGTCAAGTACCTCTGTCTAGAGGCCTACGACGAGGCAACAGGTTCGCAGGCCTTCGTGCGTACACTCTTCCCCAAGCTACTAGACCTAATAGGGTCGCCTGCCTATAATACTAATGGGACTATGGTGCTGGGTACTGCTGAGGGAGGTCGTAAGATGACGCTCTATATGGTCAATGAGCTAAAGCCTACCGACTCGGAGCACCTCAATCGTTATTACTTCAAAACCGTGCATCACGAGTTCGGACATATCCAGAACCAGACTAAGCCCTACCCACAGGAGTTTCAGCAGGTAACGGCTACGGGCTACGTATCAGACTCGTGGAGTAGTAAGTGGAATACGCCCACAGATATCCGAAGTGTTCTCCAGCTAGAGGAGCGTGCCCGTTATCCTAAGGTTGTGCAGTACTATGCCTATTACGATGAGCGTACTACGCTGATGAATAAGCCCAATCGTACGGCAGAGGAGACAGCTCGTATTAATGAGCTAGCTACTCTTATTACGGAACTGCGCAAAGAAGCTGAGTATGTGGCGCAGATGCGCGAGTACAACAGCATATCTTCGTACATTCAGAAGATCGATGTGGCTACGCTCAATGCACTGCGTGCGGGCTTCATCAGCCCTTATGCTTCTAGCCAACATGCAGAGGACTTCGTAGAGATACAGTCTATCTTTATGACAGATGCGCCCGCACTGTGGGAGGCTAAGATGCGTCTCGCAGGCGAAACGGGTCGTGCGCTGATACAAGAGAAATACAATATCGTAGAGAGCTACCTGCAAAACGATTGGGGTATTAGCCTTGTCGGGATGCGTGATATTGTCTTGGCACGTCAGGCTAAGCTCGGTGAGCAAGACCTCACGGGACTAACGATTAAATAGACATGGTAATGAACAGCATTAAATATATTCTTACACTGGGCACCGTGGCAGCACTATTGCTGCCACTAGCCTCTTGCCAGAAGGATCAGAATATCTTCTCTGAGACTCCTGCCGAGCGTACACAGCGTACTATGAACGAGGCGCTAAAGACACTGCAGGGAGCTGTCTATGGTTGGGAGATGAGTGTGTATCCTTCGCCAGATAAGTCTTTCGGCGGCTATACGCTCTTTGTTCGCTTCGACAAAAATGGTACAGCAGCTATCTCCGACGAGCTGCAGATAGACCCTTCGGTCGTTACAGAGAGTCTATATGCCGTAGATAATAGCAATGGCCCAACGCTAACCTTCGATACTTACAACGTATCGATGCACAGATATTCTGAGCCTGCCAGCGAAAGCTTCGAGGCTAGTCTAGCGACAGGTGCTAATGGGGACTATAGCTTTCAGATCATTAGTGCTACCGAAGACAAGGTAGTCCTACGTGGTGTGCGTAGTCTAGTGTATGCAGAGCTAAAGCCTCTCAAGACTGCTTACTGGCAACCCCTAGTGGAGAACATCAAAAATGCCTCCAACAACTTCTTCCTGCCTACTGCCAAGGCGCAGATAGACGGCACAACGGTATCTGGGGCACGTATGACGGGCAAGCGCCACCTACTCTTTACCTACAAGGGCGTGGACTATGACCTGCCTTTCCGTTTTACGACTACGGGGATTGAGCTGTACGAGCCTCTGAGCATTGCAGGCCTTACGGTGCAGACGCTCACCAACAAGGGGACGCTTGAGATGCCTGTTTTGGCCGATGCTTCGGGTAAATTTGAGGTAAGTTACGAGGAGAATCTCCCCGTCTTGTTGCTCAGCTCGGTATTCCAGTATTCGTCTGATAAGGCTACCGGACGCTTTGCTTCGGCCCTTAGCAATATGAACC
>JAXFXP010000020.1:0-10363 GCA_034091595.1 Porphyromonas sp. | reverse complement strand
GTGCTGCAAATCGCCAGGCAAGACTCGCTGTGGTAATACTCCAGAATAATAGTAGACAGTACCCGAGTACAAGTCCCCTAATGTCAACGAAGACTCCGACTCGGGCTGCTCCCTACGGGTTATCTCCAGCACATAACGAGCTATACGCCCACTACGCACGCCATAGAGCCACTGTGCAGGCCGTAGTAGATGCTCGACTTCTATCGTAGAGGTATGCAGCACTACCCAGTCGTCCTCTACGGGGCTACGAGCTAGCACCTCTGCCTTGCTCTGAGGGAAACCTAGTAAACTACGTAATTCGTCCTGCCAGTCAGGCTCTAAGGCATCGATATTACGATAGCTCTCACAGAGTATATAGATAAGGCTGAGAGCGTCTAAGAGCTCACCCTGCCATCCCTCTACCTCAGTATCAAGTGCTTTGAGCCTACGGAGCATCAGAGCTAAACCTGGGGCCTGCGCATCAATGAGACGCTTCGCTAGATGCTCTAGGACTATCCATAGAGGGGATGGCAACTGCCTCAAGCCAGACCTGAGAATATCTCGCATCCAGCGTTGCAACTCATCCAGTCCATCCAGGACACGCTGATGACGCTCCGCACGACGCTTCGCCTGGGCCTGCACATCGACCGGCTTATCCTTGCTCTTGCTACGCGTCTGGCGACGCTCGACCTGCTCCTTACGGCGATTTTGCCACGTGCAGACCCACTCAGGCGAAGGCTCCTCGCTTAAACTATCCGGCTGAGATAGAGCCAAGTGCATAAGCCCTAGGACATGCTTACAGGGCTGTTTACGGCTAGGACATGAGCAGTTATAAGCATAACCATCCAGCTCTACCAGAGTCTGATAGGCGACTTTTCCACTTCCTTGGCAATATCCCCAGAGGACCTCGTCATTATATCCAAGTCGAGACCATTGGGGAGCCTGAGCGAGAGCTCGCCCGGCAGTAGCCGTGGGTTCATCTGGCGCCATGGCATCTATCTGTGGCTCTGTAAGTGCTAATATCATATTGGCATAGCTTAGTACTATGACAAAGATACACTTATCCTTATACTAATTGAGCAATGGACAAAAACTTCGTGACACCTTGCCTCTAGCCTGCGTCTTAGATCTATATGAACTTTGGATCTCAGGTCTACGGTAGTAGGCAGCACTTAAGCCAAGTAGAGCATTGTACAGTATAGCAACTTATAGTTATCTTTGTGAATATATACAGCGGTCTAACCCTCCTTATTGCACTTATTATGGAACACCGATTTACCTACTCCCTCCTCGTCAAGGTGCTCTCGGGCATCTGCATCCTCAGCTTTGCCATACTACTATACTGCTCCCTACCACTAGACGACGAGCCTCTATCAATAGCTATAGGCGCTGTAGCCCTGCTCCTGCTCCACCCCATCATGGCTATGCCCCTAAGACTACGACAAGACGAGGTGGGCATCCACATACACCGCCTCCTCTGGACGAGCCATTACCGCAGCGAGGACTACGAGATAAGCGTTCTCGAAGGCGAAGATATGCTACAGGGTATACGCCTTTGGGGGGCAGGCGGTTACTTCGGATTCACAGGAATACACTGGAGCCGTAGCCGAGGCTTATATCGGCTACTCCAGACCAGCGATAGCAGTCGATATCTCTGCCTCACACCACGCCCAAGGAGCAGGAAAAAGTATCCCGTATTCATCGCTATCTAACGGATACATAGCCAGTAAATACAAGCCCCGAGTGGACTATCATCCACTCGGGGCCTGTATTTTACGGCAGAGCCTATACGCTTATAGCGGTGTACCCTGAATAGCCGCCATTACATAGCGACCGATGAGCAGGGCTGTAACGATATAGAGCGTCAGATTAACCTCACGGAAGCGACCTGTAAGGACCTTCACTAGCGTGTAGCTAATCAGACCTAGGGACATCCCCTCAGCGATGTTGTAGGTCAGTACCATGGTCAGGATGGTGATGAAACTAGGTAGGGCCTCCGACACGTCCTGCAGGTCAATATCGTGGATAGAGCTCAGCATCAGCACGCCCACCATCACCAGAGCCCCCGTAGTAGCCGCCGAGGGTATCAGCAGGAAGAGTGGCGAGAAGAAGAGCGCCAGCACGAAGAGCAGCGCCGTAGCCAGCGCCGTCATACCCGTGCGTCCGCCCTCGGCGATACCCGAGCCACTCTCGATGAAGGTCGTTACCGTAGAGGTCCCACATACCGCCCCTACCGAGGTAGCTACAGCATCAGCTAGCATGGCCTCCTTGACATTCTTGACGTTGCCCTTATCGTCCATCATCTCAGTCTTGGCAGCAGCACCTATTAGCGTCCCGATGGTATTGAAGATATCCATAAATACGAGCGCAAATACGATGAGCGCCATATCCCAGTTGAGCAGAGCTGCGAAGTCAAACTGCATGAACGTAGGCTCGAGCGACTGGGGAAGAGCAGCAGGCACAAAGCCCTCGGGCACAATCGTCACCCCCATAGGGATGCCGATAAGCGTGCAGACAATAATGCTATAGAAGAGAGCACCACGCACACGTAGCGTCATCAGCACACCACTTAGGATAATGCCAATCACGGCCAGTATCGATGTAGACGTAAATGGGCCAAGAGCTACGAAAGTAGCAGGATTAGCCACGATGATACCAGCATTCTTCAGCCCAATAAAGGCGATAAAGCAGCCTATCCCAGCCGAGATAGCAAAGCGTAGGTTGTGGGGAATACACTTAACGATCTGCTCTCGGATATTGAATACCGTGAGGATGATAAAAATAATACCCTCTACAAAAATTGCGGCTAGACCCGCCTGCCACGAGTAGCCCATGCCCATCACGAGCGAAAAGGCAAAGAAGGCGTTGATACCCATACTCGGAGCCTGTGCAAAGGGTAGCTTCGCCAAGAAAGCTATGAGCATAGTCCCGATAGCTGAGGCTAGAGCAGTGGCTGTGAAAACCGCGCCCTTATCCATACCAGCAGCGCTCAGTATATCAGGGTTGACAGCTAGTATATAGCTCATCGTTAGGAAGGTCGTCAGACCAGCCATCAGCTCTGTACGTAGACTGTACTTCGTGGGGTCGAAGCCCACCAGCTTGTAAAGTGCTTGCATCTTTTGTTGTATAGCGATTAGCGTATTAGAATGTCCACTTTAGACCCAAGGTTGGGTTAATAACTGTCTCATCAAGGACAGAGAAGTTCGTGCTTATCTCTACCTCCGTACCGATGCTGAGGTTAAACTTAGGGTTTACCCCTGGGAGCTTATTGAGGTTCAGCCAGAGCTGTGGCTCTGTGAGGAAGACCGTCATATTACGCCCTGTTACGTAGTGACGATCTCCCCAGAGGTCAGCAAAGCCCGAGAAGCTCAGCAATCCTCCAGCGAAATGACGATACCACACCCCAGTAAGCTGATACGAGTGTGGGCGTGCCTGTCGAGCTAGGTACTTGTACATAGCGGCGAAGGTAAAGCCTCCTGAAAAGTCCGAGTTGTTGTAGATGTAGTTGAGGCCCGCTAGATAGGCGTTGCCAAAGCTAAACGAGTTACTAAGACCTCCGTTATACTCGAGGTGTAGGGCCACAGGAGCCTTCCAGAGCTTGATATCACGTGCTACCTCCCAATAGGCCATAGTAACGCCTTCGCTACGATAATTCATATCGACAAAGAAGAAGGTACTCCCCCAGCTATCGGGGCGAAACATCTCTACCGTCGTAGTCAGATTGGGGCGCTCAGGCTGCTTACCTGGGTAGAGGCGACGACCGAAGTCGTAGTGTAGCTGCACATTCTGCGCCTCGGCAAGAGAAGCCCCAAGCGTCAGGGCAAACACAAGGAATAGGTAAAGTCTTTTCATACTTTAATTAGGTATATTAGGATTAGTATTCTGTACAGAAAGGGAACTAAAAAGAATAAGAAGCCAGTGTTTGCTGGCTTCTTATTTCACTTAGGAATGAAGACCTCGTGAGCCACAGAGTATGGCTAGCTGGTCTGCGTGCGGTCCTCGGCACGCTCGGGCAAAATGAGGTTCAGCAGGACAGCTATCACGGCCGAGAGGCCTATCCCTGCGAGCGTAAAGCCCCCGAAACTCATAACAGCACCACCGATGCCCGTCGTTAGTGTTACCGAGATAATCACCACATTACGAGGAGAGGAGAGGTTGATTTTACTCTGCAAAAGATTGCTGATGCCAGCCCCTGCTATCGTCCCGAAAAGGAGGAGCATAATCCCCCCTAGGATAGCAGGGTCTATGCTACGCAGTAGAGCGCTCACCTTGCCAATGAGCGAGAAAACGACACCCGTAACAGCTGCAATACGAAAGACGACAGGGTCTGTAACCTTCGTCAGGGACATAGCCCCCGTAACCTCTGAATAAGTCGTAACCGGTGGGCCACCGATCAGTGATGCGAAGACACAGGCAATACCATCCCCGAGCATTGTGCGGTGTAGACCCGGCTCTTTGACAAAGTTGCGTCCGGCCACGCTATTGACAACGTACACATCGCCGATATGCTCAATCACAGGTGCGACAGCAACAGGTATCATAAAGAGAACAGGTTGCCATGCAAATTGGTCTGGCACTATGAACTTGGGCAAGCTCAGCCAGGCTGCGTCCTGAATGGATGCTAGATCAACCTCGAAGAAGAGCATATCCGTCAGATAGCCCACAACAATACCTATAAATATGGGGATCAGCTTAAAAATACCCTTAGCATAGAGGGTTATCACTATCGCTGTCCCGAGAGAGACTCCTGCGAGGAGCCAATTCGTTTTGGCCATATCTACAGCAGCCTTCGACAGAGACAAACCGATAAGCATAATGATTGGACCAATAACAACCGGAGGGAAAAGCTTAGTGATAAATTTCGTCCCAAAGAGCTTTACTAGTGCCGACATCAGTATATATACGGCACCGACACCAATACAGCCAAAAAGAGCTCCACTAAGGCCATATTGCTCTGTGGCAGCTAGGATAGGTGCGATGAAAGCAAAGCTACTACCGAGGAAGATGGGCACTTGCCCCTTGGTTACGAGGTGAAAAAGAAGTGTACCTATACCTGCCGAGAAGAGCGCCGTAGAGGGGTCGAGCCCCACCAACAGCGGCACCAGCACGGTAGCCCCAAAGGCTACAAACAAATACTGCACCCCCACGACACCCTTGCGTAGTGGTGTCAGAGATTTGGTGTCTTGCGTCATAATTTAGAGTTCGATTCTTGCTTAACGTCTGCAAAATTACGTATTCTCTGGCAATCCCCAAACCGAACAATAAGCGAAATCTAGCCTCTAGCAAGGATATGATAAGCATACACACGCCAGTGAACGTCTGGGTATCAGTGTCTGCCCAGACATTCAGAGCCGACGGCACTACACATATTCGGAGATACGCACCAATGGCGCGCGCCCAAGACTTACTTCTGCATATTAATAGCTCGGACGGTGGTGCGCTAGTCTGCTATTATTCGTACCTTTGTAACAGAAAACATTAGACAATAGAATGATAACAGTAACAGACCTCGCGATACAATTCGGTAAGCGAGTACTATTCCAAGACGTAAATCTCAAGTTCACCCCCGGTAACTGCTACGGCATCATCGGTGCCAACGGTGCAGGTAAGTCTACTATGCTGCGTGCTATCAGTGGTGCTATTGATCCCACACGTGGTACTGTAGCTCTAGGGCACGGTGAACGCCTCTCTGTACTTAGCCAGGACCACTTCGCTTTTGACCAGTACACAGTGATGGATACCGTACTGATGGGGCACAGCATCCTATGGGCCATTATGGAAGAGAAGAATGCTCTATACTCCAAACCCGACTTCAGCGATGAGGATGGCAACCGTGTAGCCGAGCTAGAGGATAAGTTCGCAGAGATGGAGGGCTGGAATGCCGAGAGTGATGCAGCTATGCTCCTCAGCGGTCTAGGCATCAAGGAAGACCTACACTACAAACTCATGGGCGAGCTCAGCGGTAAAGAGAAAGTGCGTGTGCTGCTAGCACGTGCCCTCTATGGCAAGCCCGACAATCTGCTCCTCGACGAGCCTACCAACGACCTCGACCTAGAGACCGTAGCATGGCTAGAGAACTACCTCAGCGAGTGTGAGCAGACCGTGCTAGTAGTGAGCCACGACCGCCACTTCCTAGACTCAGTGTGTACGCATACTGTAGACATCGACTTCGGCCGTGTACAGCAGTTCGCTGGTAACTATAGCTTCTGGTACGAAAGTAGCCAGCTAGCCCTACGCCAGCAGCAGCAGCAAAACAAGAAGGCTGAAGAAAAGCGTAAGGAACTAGAGGAGTTCATCCGCCGTTTCTCTGCCAACGTGGCCAAGAGTAAGCAGACGACCAGCCGCAAGAAGATGCTCGAGAAGCTCAACGTAGAGGAAATCAAGGCAAGTAGCCGTCGCTACCCAGGCATCATCTTCACGCCTGACCGTGACCCAGGGAACAAGATATTGGAGGTTAAGGGGCTGACAGCCTATGCTGATGACGATACACTCCTCTTCCGCGATGTAAACTTCAACGTAGAGAAAGAAGACAAGATTGTTTTCATTGGTCGTGATCCTCGTGCTATGACGGCACTCTTCCAGATCATCAATGGCGAGCAGAAAGCCGCATCAGGAACCTACGAATGGGGGCAGACCATCACCTCGGCCTACCTGCCGCTAGACAATACGGACTTCTTCAATACGGATATGAACCTCGTAGAGTGGCTCTCTCAGTTCGCTGCCGACACCAACGAAGTGTACCTCAAGGGGTTCCTCGGGCGTATGCTCTTCTCTGGGGAAGAGATTCTCAAGAGTGCCAGTGTGCTCTCTGGGGGAGAGAAGATGCGTTGTATGATTAGCCGTATGATGATGAAGAACGCCAATACCCTCGTCCTCGATAGCCCTACCAACCACCTCGACCTCGAGAGTATCCAGGCCTTCAACAACACGCTCAAGACCTACAAGGGCAATGTGCTATTTACTAGCCATGACCACGAGTTCATCCAGACAGTCGCCAACCGTATCATTGAGCTGACACCCAATGGCATCATCGACAAGCTGATGGACTACGACGACTACATCACCGACCCAACGGTGCAGGCTCTGCGCGAGAAACTCTACTCGTAGTAGCCTCCGACAGAGAGCCCGATGGGCTTAGACACTAAAAGGGGACGACCTAGTTGGTCGTCCCTTTTTTGTCCCTCATTGGGGGCAGTACAGAATACCTCCTCTCGAGATCTACTCTAGTACAAAGTATCTACAAAGGCTCTCCTACATCTGTCAGCGTGCTGTCAGGTGAAAGCAGGCCTGCCTGCGCTCGTAGACGACATAGCATGCCCCTAGCTCACGATAGTCTCTTAAGACTTCGGCTAGTACCATTTTATAGCGCTCGTCATTGAGGTCTTCGCCTGTCGTAGCGTTGCGAAATCGCTTCCAGGATATATCGACAGTCGTACCATAGCGGTGCGTGCTGTTGGCAGAGGCGTTGCCATTCCCCTTACGGAGGCGCTGTATATCCTCCTCGCTACGTAGCACTGAGGTAACGACAAGATGGTGAGGGCTTAGACCTTTGAGGATAAGTGAATCCCGAAAGCTCTCGGCAATATGCTCTAGTAGGCGTGCTGCACGTGGCACTAAATAAGGTACGGAGTGCGTCATCGGCTCCAGAAGGGAGACATGCTTAAGCTCCGATATCTTCACGAGCTTATCATCCAAACCCTCTAGCTCTGCCCGTGTACTAAGAGGGGGGATGCCCAAGACCTGGGCTGTCTCTAGCTGTAGATCATTGAGATCTCCAAAGGTAGCCCTCAGGTCTTGTACTCCTATGATACGGTGTTTGGCTGTCTGCCCACGCTGTCCCTCTAAGCGAGGTCGTAGGTCAGACTCAGATAGAAGGCTATCGATATGCCTAGCGTGCTGCCATATTGCCCGCTCTTGGGGTGTACTCCCCTCAAGTAGGCATTCGTCCCCAGAGAGACAGGAGCGTAGCCCCCCGACGACCAAAATGACAAACCCCAGAGCCAAGAGCAAAAGTATTGCATAAGCAATACGTCTTATCCTAGGGTCTGGGGCTTGCTTAGATTTCTTTCCCATGCGTATGTATCCGCATTGAGTACTATCAGAAGTTTTCGATTTCGCTCAGCCAACTATCAGCCACAGCGTCACTAGGCATACGCCAGTCTCCTCGGGGAGAGAGGCTTATACGGCTAACCTTGGGGCCATCGGGCATACAATTGCGCTTGAACTGCTGCGAGAAAAAGCGGCGGTAGAAAATCAACATACAGCGTTTGATCTCGGCCTGCGTGTATTTACCTCGGAAGGCCATAGTCGCTAGATAGTAAATCTTGCTGGGAGCGTATCCGTAGGCCAGGAAGTTATACATAAAGAAGTCGTGTAGCTCGTAGGGGCCGATCACATCCTCTGTACGCTGGGCGATACCCCCCTCGGCATCAGTAGCTTTCAGCTCTGGGCTAATAGGGGTATCTATGATGTCTCGTAGGACCTCTGCGATGTCGCCTCCGAGGCGTTCGCTCGTAGCATAGTAGCGCACTATGTGCTGCACGCTCGTCTTGGGCAGTCCTGCGTTGAGGCTGTACATACTCATATGGTCCCCATTATAGGTACACCAGCCGAGGGCTAGTTCACTCAGGTCCCCCGTCCCGATAACTATACCTCCCACCTGATTGGCAACATCCATCAATATCTGTGTACGCTCACGAGCCTGTGCATTCTCATAGGTTGCGTCCTCGGTCTTACCATCGTGCCCAATGTCAGCTAGGTGGCTACGCACCGCAGCAGTAATATCTATTTCGCGTACCGTTATCCCGAGTAGCTCCATCAGCTTATGAGCATTACCACGTGTCTGACGACTCGTGCCGAGCCCCGGCATCGTGATACCGACTATGCCCTTGCGGTCCAAGCCCATAAAGTCAAAAGTCGCTACCGTAGAGAGTAGCGCCAGCGTAGAGTCTAAGCCCCCCGATACCCCGATGACAGCGCTCTGGCAGTTGATGTGACGGAGACGTTGGCTGAGGGCACATATCTGCATGTCTATAACCTCAGCACAGCGTTCCTCACGTTGCTCCTTGGGCAGGAAAGGATTAGGCTCAATATCTCTGTTCACATCCTGAGACTCTTCCTCTCCTCGTAGTGCGAAGGGAATCTCCGTCAGCAGGCCTCGCTGAGTATTGGCCGACACTGAGGCTCGGAAGCTACTATTCTGCAAGCGCTCACTGCGGATGCGGCTTACATCGATGTCGTCCACCAACAGACGCTCTGCATACTCAAAGCGAGGCATCTCGCTCATCAGCTTACCAATCTCTGCCACGAAAGCCTTACCCGTGAAGACAACATCTGTAGAGCTCTCGCCATAGCCACAAGAGCAGTATACATAGCCACATAGATTTTGGCTACTAAGGCCGCTTATGAGACTGCGTAGATAGTTGTGCTTGCCTATACTCTCATTGCTTGCAGAGAGGTTGAAGATGATGTGTGCGCCGTACATCGCCAGACGTGTACCTGGTGTATAGGGCGTCCACATATCTTCGCAGATCTCGATACCTATGGCCACGTTGCCCGAGCGGAAAAGGAGATTATGACCGATAGGTACCTCGACGTCGCCTATATGTGCTATGGTAAACTGTAGGTCCCGGCTAGGTGAGAACCACCGCGCCTCCTGAAACTCACGATAATTGGGCAGATAGGTCTTGGGCGTGGCCCCTAGGATACGCCCAGACTGGAAGGCCACAGCGGCATTGAAGAGCTTCTCCTCTACCCGCACAGGCATACCCACCAGCACCAGCGTTTGGGTATGTGCCGTACGCTCTACCAGATGTAGTAGTGCCGCCTCGGCCTGCTCGATAAGGAACGGCTGTAGGAAGAGGTCATTACAGGTATAGCCCGTAATACATAACTCTGGGAAAGTGATGATCTCGACACCTTGCTTATCGGCATCGCAAATCATACGTTCGATGCGCTCTACATTGTACTTACAGTCGGCGACACGCACAAAGGGTACCGCTGCAGCGACCTTGACAAATCCGTGTTTCATATTATGCTAAAACGAGAAGCCTTGCCGCACGACAGGCGATAAGGCTGATAAGTTAATCTTTAACTATATAGATATAAGTGATTGTTCCCTTTTGGCTCTCAGCTCCCTCTTGGGCATCGAAGCTCGTAGCACGAGCAGCACGTATAGCCTCGGCACGTATCGTAGCATCTGATATACTAGTTCCTCGTGGAGATACACTAGCCGAGGTAACATTACCCCGGCTATCCACCACAATGCTCACAACGATACGTCCGGCAATAGCTCTATCCGCCTTAGGTGGTGTTAATCTCCCGCCATTGCTCACAATACGACGTCCGTCTAGACTAAACGATCCGCTAGCACTCCCCCCAGAGG
>JAXFXP010000019.1:0-5521 GCA_034091595.1 Porphyromonas sp. | reverse complement strand
GCTCTGTGTGCTCAGTAGCTGTTGTATCTGTTCGGCAGAGAGTCGCTCGGGTTTGTATACGTCTATCTCCTCTATGATGTCTGCTGGCTTTAGGCCTGCTTGAGCCGCACTGCTATAGGGCTTAACGCTCGTAACGACGGGCAGGCCATAACCCCAAGCTTTGTTTTTGCTGATGGTCCAGGATAAGCCATGTCGACACTGCTGTCCTTGTGCTAGGGCCTGGCTAGTGCCAATGAAGAGCCCTGCGGTGAGGATACAAGAGAGAAAGATTGGCTTCATATACAATGGTGTTATTGGGGGATAATCTATATAGTTACACGGGCATAGGGCACTGTAGCCATATCATTGCGTTGGCCCGCTAGGTAGTTGTAGTAGCCACTCATAGCTACCATAGCGGCATTGTCTGTGGTATAAGCGAACTTCGGGATGTAGATCTGCCAGCCGTAGCGTCGTGCGTGATCCTCGAAAGCTGCACGCAGCCCAGTGTTGGCGGATACGCCACCAGCTACAGCCACATGCTTGATCCCAAGGTCTTTGGCAGCGAGGCGTAGCTTTTTCATTAGCACCTCTATGATGGTATGCTGTAGCGAAGCACAGAGGTCTTCTTTGCGCTCCTCGACAAAGTTGGGATTCTCCCGCAGAGCATCTCTGAGGGTGTACAGAAAAGAAGTCTTGAGCCCACTGAAGCTATAATCATAGCCTTTTATGTTAGGCTTAGCGAATGCAAAGGCTTTGGGGTCGCCCAGATTGGCGAGCTTATTAACAATAGGTCCACCAGGATAGCCCAGCCCCATTACTTTGGCACATTTGTCAAAAGCTTCTCCAGCAGCATCGTCTATTGTCTGCCCAATAATCTCCATCTCCTCCGGGCTCTTGCAGAGTATTATCTGCGAGTTACCTCCAGAGACAAGCAGGCAGAGGAAGGGGTAGCTAGGGGCCTTGTGTTCCTCACCCTCCTCTGTAATGAAGTGTGCCATAACGTGTGCGTGTAGGTGATTGACCTCTACCATAGGGATGCCCAATGAGAGGGCCAATCCTTTGGTATAGTTCACTCCTACTAGTAGTGAGCCGAGTAGACCAGGACCACGCGTAAAGGCTATGGCATCTATATCCTCAAGTGCTACGCCAGCACGTTTCACAGCCTCGCTCACTACTGGCATAATATTCTGCTCGTGAGCTCGTGAGGCTAGCTCGGGGACAACGCCCCCATAAGCCTGATGTACTGCCTGAGAGGCAATCACGTTGGAGAGCAGGGTGTGCCCCCTCAAAACCGCTGCAGAGGTATCATCGCAGCTGCTCTCTATACCGAGGATTAGTAGGTCTTCGTTGTTTTTATTCATAGAGCTACTATCTCTTGTCTTCGTTCATTATCTTATTCATAATATACTGGGTAGCGCCCAGCTGCTCGACGACTAGCTGCCGAGCTGCTGCACCCGAGCGCTGTCGTAGGTCTATGTCTGCCCCTAGGCGGATGAGCGTCTGTATCAGGCCTTGCTCGTCCTCTACGCTGTAGCCTGCACCTCGTGCTAGTAGCAGCTGAGCCTCACGAAACTTATGATGCCGTGGCCCAAACACTACAGGTACACCATATACAGCTGCCTCTATAGTGTTGTGTATGCTCTTGCCAAAGCCCCCACCGACATAGGCGATGTCGGCATAGCTATATAGGCTAGAGAGTAGGCCGAAGCTATCTATAATCAGGTGCTGCAGTCCTGTCAGAGTCCTTTTGCCCTCACGTAGATGGCTAAGTCTAGCAATAGAGGGACCGAAGTGTTGCTCTAGCTGCTGCATACGCTCCTCCTCTAGCTCGTGTGGTGCGAAGACTATAGACGTGCTGGGCTCGGCTGTAGCATAGGCTATAAGCATATGCTCGTCTATTCCCCAGGTGCTACCAGCTACGAGTAGCATCTGAGCCTGAGAGCGCAGCAGATCTAGTTCCTCTAGGTTGCTGTGGCTCTCCGCAATAGCTTCCACACGGTCGAAGCGTGTGTCGCCAGCTATGCTGACCTTATCAATGCCAATTTTACGAAGTAGCTCGACCGAATTGTCATCCTGTACAAAGAGATGTCGGAAGTTCCTAAGCACTCGGCGGTAGAGTCCAGCCCAAGGCCTGAAGAATACTTGCTCTTCTCGGAAGATGGCGGAGATTAGGTAGCTGTCGATGCTACGTCTCGTTAGCTCCTCCAGCATTACAGGCCAGAAGTCGTACTTGATGAAGACGGCTATGCTAGGGCGACAAGCATCTAGGAAGCTTTTTACCTCCCGAGGCGTATCCCCGAGCAGGTAGACAACGGCATCAACGACTTCGTAGCTGTGTCGTACCTCGTACCCCGAGGGGCTATAAAAGCTGAGGACTATCTGCCACTCGGGATGAGATGCACGTAGCAGCTCTATGAACGGACGTCCCTGCTCAAACTCCCCTAGTGAAGAGGCGTGTATCCACAGCGTAGGGCGTGTACTATCTAGTCTCGTACGTAGACGCTGTATCGTCTGTGTGCGTCCGATGAGTAACCGCCTAGCTTTATCGTTGCTGCGAGAAGCTAGATAAAGCCCCAGATTGACTAGATGCCCAGCTAGGCTGTATAGCAGTCGTCTCACCCTTAGCCGAGCGTCTTAATAGCCTGTTCTAGGCGCTTGATGGTTTCGCTACGGCCTAGCAGTGCCGTGATATCGAACATATGGGGCCCCTTGCTTTCGCCCACGAGCGCTAGACGGAAGCAGTTCATTACAGCCCCTAGGCCATATCCTTGTTCCTCTATCCAACCCTTGACAATACTCTCAGTCTCGTGGCTAGGCAGAGCCTCTGGCTGCTTGGCAAGAAGAGCGATAAGGCCCTGTAGCTGGCTAGAGGTATCTGCTTTCCAGCGTTTAGCTACCGCTTTTTCGTCGTAAGTCGTGGGGGCTACGAAGAAGAAAGAGGCTTGCTCCCATAGCTCTGGTAGCTTTTGGCAACGCTCCTTCACCAGCCCAATAGCTGTGGCAAGTTTGTCCGTATCCTCTATGGTAATATCCTTAGGAATAAAGGGGGAGAGGAGCTGAGCTAGCTCGGCATTGCTACGCTGCTGGATGTAGTGATGGTTGAACCACAAGCCCTTATTGTAGTCAAACTTGGCACCAGCCTTGCTGCAGCGCTCTAGCTGGAAGTGCTGTACAAGCTCCTGCATAGACATTACTTCGTCGGTATCACCCCCAGGGTTCCAGCCCAGCAGGGCTACGAAGTTTACTACAGCCTCTGGGAGGTAACCACTCTCGCGGTAGCCAGAGGAGATATCGCCCGTTTTGGGATCTACGAAGCGCAGTGGGAAAACGGGGAAGCCGAGTCGATCTCCGTCTCGCTTGCTCAGTTTGCCATTGCCATCGGGCTTTAGTAGGAGTGCAAGGTGAGAGAAGCGAGGCATAGTATCGCTCCAGCCGAAGGCCTCGTACAGCAGTTCGTGTAGGGGAGCACTAGGGAGCCATTCTTCACCGCGGATGACGTGGGTAACCTCCATTAGGTGGTCGTCTACGATATTCGCTAAGTGGTAGGTAGGTAGATCGTCGGCACTCTTGTAGAGCACCTTGTCATCGAGGATAGACGAGTTGAAGCTAACAGTACCACGGATGAGGTCATCGACGATTACTTCGCGATTGGGTTCTACTCTGAAGCGTACGACATACTGCTCACCAGCGTCGATGAGGCGTTGCACCTCCTCGGCGGGTAATGTAAGAGCGTTGCGCATAGACAGACGTGTAGAGGCATCGTATTGGAAGTTCTCCACCTCTTTACGCTTCTGCTCTAGCTCCTCGGGGGTGTCGAAGGCTATATAGGCCTTACCAGCATCGAGTAGCTGCTTGACGTAGATGCGGTATATATCACGGCGCTCGCTCTGTCGGTAGGGGCCATAGTTGCCACCGTAACCAACGCCTTCGTCAAACTTGATGCCTAGCCACTCTAGAGATTCGATTATATACTCCTCGGCGCCAGGCACGAAGCGCTGACTGTCGGTGTCTTCGATACGTAGTATGAGCTCCCCTCCGTGAGCTTGGGCGAATAGATAGTTATATAGAGCAGTGCGCACGCCTCCGATGTGCAGTGCCCCCGTTGGGCTTGGAGCAAAGCGTACTCTTACTTTACGGTTTGTCATATTAGGGTTTTCCTTAATCGTTTTGTTTTATTCATACAAAGGTACAATATAATTATGCATACTCAGTTAAGGCTCTGTGTAGATTTCACGCTCGAGAGTAAGCCTAGTGCTAAAAGCCGGGGTAGAGTGTTGCACATGGCTAGCAGATGAAGCGCACCATATATTTGTCTATGTGGAACGTATCAGGGCTAATGGGTCAGCGAGTGCTAAGGTATTTAGTATCTTAGCCACCGAGTCTGATAAGCTTCCGCTAACAGTTGCTCATTAGAGCGCAGAGAGGGAGCTAGAGGACTGTGCTATTTATTCACTAACTGTATTATTATTTATGCAACAGATTGTTTATCGACCAGAGCTGATGCGCAGCTCTATCATTGGCTGTATGCAGGGTAATTGCCCTCGTGCTCAGCACTGTCTCCGTTACCTCGATTACCAACATAGCGAGGTAGGCCTAAGTCTAGAACTGCTAGACCCTCGTCTGCCAGTGGGCGAGCAGTGTATTCATTATCTGAGTGCGGAGCCTCTAAGTCTAGGATGGGGGCTACGTCGTGTACGTGCTCTAGTCCCTTATGGTGCTACCACGCTCTTGCAGACACGTATCAGAGAGGCTTTGGGTTGTGGGCGTACTGCTTACTACCACTACGTGAGTGGTCGCTGGAGCCTTAAGCCCGAGCAACAACGCCTCGTAGCTCAGATCTTTGCCGATTTGGGCGTGTCTAGCGAAGCACTCTGCGATGCTTACGAAGAGGGTTATGACCTCACGTATTGATCTGTTTAGCCACTAGTGTCCGCTTATACACTCAGCAGTAAGCCCCCGTACAAGCACAGATGTACGGGGGCTTGCGTCTTTGATGGCCTATTGTCGGTGTGCCGAGGAAGCTATATATTTGTACTTAGCAGATGGCCATACTTGGCCTTAGGCACGTATTTGAAATCATTAATAATCACTACACGATACAAACACTATGAGGAAACTATTAAGTCTAGGACTTCTTATTATTAGTCTTGGCACGGGGCTGTCAGCCCAAGATAATGCTAAGCCTTTCGTGGTACCGGAGCTGACCTCGTGGCATGGGGCTACAGGTATGTTCGTTCCCTCAGGGCGCATCATTGTACAGGGTAATAACAAGGAATTGCAGAGTATAGCCAAGCAGTTTGCCGCAGACTACTACGAGCTACATGGGCGATCTGTGCAGCTCACTACAGGTAAGGCGCAGCGGGGAGACTTCGTCCTCAGCCTAAATAAAGATAAGAAGCTTGGGGCGGAAGGCTATCAGTTAGTAATAGGCGATATCACCGAGCTACGAGCCTACAGCCCTAAGGGCTTATACTGGGGTACACGGACTATCCTACAGATAGGAGAACAGCACCCAGAGTTGGCACTGCCCCGGGGGCAGTGC
>JAXFXP010000018.1:0-3906 GCA_034091595.1 Porphyromonas sp. | reverse complement strand
ACGAAGATATATTTTGGTGGTTATAACGTTGGGGACCCACCTCTTCCCATTCCGAACAGAGAAGTTAAGCCCAATCGTGCCGATGGTACTGCGTATAGTGGGAGAGTAGGTAGCTGCCAGTTTTTCGAGAGCCTCTTGGTCCAAGGACCGAGGGGCTCTCTTGGTTTTTAGGGCTTAGTGGGCGGTGGGTTAGTGATTAGTGGGCAGCGGGCTATCGTATTGAGAGCCCTGTTTATTGTGTTGAGGACTGTCTTTGATAGGCCTAGACTATTGCCTAGTAGCTAGAGTATTGCTCGATTTGTCTTGGAGGGAGGCTCTTCGTATATTTGTATATATATCGTGATGTTTAATATATACAGAGAGGTACTATGGAGTTAAAGAATTTGAACTTGTCTGGGCTTATACTTGTCCCAGTGTTATTCGGATTGATCTTCACAATGTTGATTAACGGGGGTGTTCTGCTGATGGGTGGGGACCAAGAGATCGCAATGTTTATGAATTACTATAATAAGGTTGCTCGAGAGAGCTTCCCCTCTTTTGCGCCGATTGCTCTGAAGCTCAATGCTTTGCTACAGCTCTTGACTGGAGCTTTTCTACTCATTGCCCTTGTGCGCCGAGAGCTTTTCGTTGAGGGGAAGGCCAAGTTTCTGCGTTTGGGGCTAGTAACAGCCCTCTTCTCAGTGGCAATCTATGGCTTCGCTGTCCGGATGATCTCCAATCATCAGGCTGCCGCCAATCTATTTTACTACACAGGTCTCCTTTACATGCTCTTGTGGTATGTAGAGACACACCTAGAGAAGCGTGCAGGTGATATTGTGGATAAGCTAAAACTGTTACCTCTGATGTTGACGATGCTCTATACGATGGGGCAGCCAGGTCTACAAAAGCTTATAAATACTGAGGAGGTGTTGCCCAACTATGTTGCTATGTTTAGTGATACTTTTCTGGCCCGACTCCCAGGAGGTATTCCTCCCTTCATTTATATGTTAGGACTCTTCGAGCTATTGGTAGCTATACTGGTGCTGCTCTCTATTGCAAAGCTGGAGTTTCTGCCTGGGCGTACCAAGACTTTCCTTTCATCTTCGCTGGCTATAGGCGCACTGACCTTCATAATGCTAGCCTTTGGTCTTAGTATCTTGCTTGCTTATCCAGGTGCAACCAACCTCATATTTTACGCTGTGTTTTGCATAGGTTTTTATTACTATGCACAGGAGTAGCGTGCGTAGTTCTCTTTTCATTTCTTTGACTGGTGCAGGTCCTCGGGCTTGTACCAGTTTTCTTATTTCTATCTTCGTCTTTTTGTAACAATAGTGAGGGTATTACGTCTTGTATATGTAGGGAGTACTAAGCCCCTGCCAAGAAATAGAGTAGAAACAGATAGCAACACAGTATGAGCTACAGTGAGGATAACTTTGCTACGGACTACTTGGCACATCGCTCGAGAGTCCTGCAGCTGTGCCAGCAGATGCTCGGTAGCATGGAGGATGCCGAGGATGCTTGTCAAGAGAACTATATGAAGCTATGGGCCGGGCGCGGACGACTGGCCGAGAGGTAAGCACCAGCCTCTATATAGACTGCTCCCCTAGCACTCTGATGAGCGCTAGGGGAGCTTTGCTTTTGAAATTAGGTGTAGCAATTATTGAAATTGTACTCCTTACTTATTGATTGCTATGTCTTTGATGTATATGTGTTTGTGCCTGTGTCTCTGAAATTCTTTATCTTTGTCCCTGAAAAGATTTTAGCAGATGGCCCCTAGATTTAAGCATTTTGAACTCAGACTCGTAGAGCCTCAGTTTAAGGATAGTCTACTTGACGATATTATAGAGCTGGATCATATAAAGCGTAAACGCCTGGAGGGGACTACTCCTCCCGAATTGTTCTATGAGTTAAAGCGGATATTCCATACGCTCGAGAGTGTAGGCTCTGCTCGGATCGAGGGAAACCGTACGACTATTGCGGAGTACATTGATAGTAGGCTCGAGTTGGCAGAGAGAACTACCGTCGGAGAGAATATACTCGAAATCGAGAATATAGAGAGGGCCATGGTGTATATCGAAGAGGCTATCGAAGAGGGAGTTTCGATTAATCGCAAGTTTCTATCGGAATTGCATCAGATTCTTGTCGATAGGCTTACTCCCCCTCCGGATGGAGAGGGAGACGTTAACCCCGGGCAATATCGCAGTCATTCCGTGCGGATTAGTGGGGCTAATCATATCCCCCCTGAGCCCTCGACGGTTGTATCTTACATGGACGAATTATTTGATTTTGTCGAAAGGGAAGTCTCATCTAAGTATGATCTCCTACGTGTAGCACAGGCTCATCATCGCTTTGTTTGGATACACCCTTTTGGGAATGGTAATGGACGTGTGGTAAGGCTTCTAACTTATGCTTTGCTCTTGAAGTATGGATTTAATGTTGCTATAGGGGGACGAATAATCAATCCGACAGCAGTCTTTTGCAATGATAGAGAGGAATACTATGACTATTTATCTCAAGCTGATCAAGGCTCAGATGAGGGGGTACTGTCTTGGTGTCGGTATGTACTAACGGGTTTGAGAGTAGAGATAGAGAAAGTTGATAGGCTGTGTGACTATACCTACCTAAAGGAGAGAGTATTGATGCCAGCTCTGCAATTTGCTAAGGACAAAGCAATAATTACTCCAGAAGAGTTTAGGCTGTTGCAGATCGTTGTGGACAAACAAGAAGTGCAGAACAGTGATTTAGAAGGTCTATACCCAGGAAAGTCGAAGGCTACTATATCGAATAGGATTAAGGGCTTGCGTGTCCAGGGTATTCTGCAAGAGGTGAAAGGGAACTCTCGTAGATATCGCCTGTCTTTTGTGGGGAATAAGTTGTTGCGCGCAGTCATTGATGCATTAGGGCAAGAAGGTTTTCTCCCTAAAGAGTAGTGGCTAGTGGGCGGTGATCAGTGGGCAGTGGTCGGTGAGCGGTGGTTCGTGATCAGTGCCTAGTACCGATCACTGATCACCGCCCACTGCCCACTGTAACATTTCCGTAGCCCTTGCGTCTTGTATATGTAAGGGGAACACTAGCCCCAGGTAAAAGTAGAATAGAAAAGATAGCAACGTAAATATGAGCTACAGTGAGGATAACTTTGCTACGAACTACCTGCCACAGCGCCCGAGAGTCTTGCAGCTCTGCCGACAGATGCTCGGCAATAGCGAGGATGCCGAGGACGCCTGTCAGGAGGTATATATCAAGCTCTGGGCACAGCGTGCTCGTCTTGCTGAGGTGGCGCAGCCCTTTGCTTTTGTTATCCGTGTAGCACGAAACTATTGCCTAGATCGTCTGCGTGCAGCTGTGCCCGTGGAGCTATCACTAGAGGAAAGTCTAACGGCCGAGCCAGAGGACGATGATGACGGACGTGAGCGACGCGAAGCGCTCCTGGGGAGCATTGAGTCCTGGATGACTACGCTAGGAGAGCCTCAGCGCTCTGTCTTTCGCCTCGTACACTACGAGGGCAAACCCCATGCCGAGGTAGCCGAGCGATTAGGCCTTACCGAGGTCAATGTGCGGGTCATCATATCCCGCCTACGAAAGAAACTAAAAGAGCAAATAAGCAATGAATAACTATACCAATGGGCTAGAGGCCCGCATTGAGCTCCTGCTCGATCGCTACTACGAGGGGGAGACCACGCCCGACGAGGAGCTAGAGCTCTATGCCCTACTCATAGATGTACAGGAGGGCGAGCGACACTATGCCGATGCCGTGCTGCTACGTAGCCAGTTCGAGCACCCAGTGGAGCGCCCCCTAGTGGCCGAGCCTAGCCCCGCTGCACACCCTATCTTCCTCAGTCGTCGTTGGCTGTGGCCCGCCTCTATGGCGGCTGCCCTCATGGTTGTGGCCCTCGGTCTGTGGCTCTATCACTCGGAAGACCACGCCTC
>JAXFXP010000017.1:0-20671 GCA_034091595.1 Porphyromonas sp. | reverse complement strand
CGTCGAGGCTTGCACAAGTACCGCGATGAGCATGGAGTCTTCATGGCCGAAATCAAGGATGTGCTACCCTCGGGACAGATTGTCTTAGCTACCGAAGAGGGCGAGCTACGTACCTATACATTTAAGGAGGTGAACATAGAGCTATAGCTTAGGCTATACCCCGCTATAGCCCTCCTTAGGCTAAGCGCATCTCTGCCTGTCTGTATGTCTACTAACTTATGCTAACTAAAGCCGAACTCAAGCAAATACACGATCTACAACGCTCGCGTGAGCGACAACGCCTCGGGCTATTCGTATGTGAGGGACACAAGCTCATAGGCGATATGCTCGGGGCATATATATGTAAGCTGCTCATCGCTGAGCGTAGTACCTACGAGACTCTGCGCATGCGCATACAAACGCTCCCCCCTGCTTATCGCCCTGAGCGCATAGAGCTGGTGGAGTCGAGCTTCGACTTCGGGCGTATCTCTTCGCTACGCACACCTCAGCCAGTGCTAGCGGTCTTCGCTCTCCCAGAGGGACTGGAGCAGCTGCCAGAGCCTAGGGGACTAGCGCTTCTCCTCGACGATGTGCAGGACCCCGGCAACGTAGGTACCTTGCTGAGGACCGCAGACTGGTTTGGCCTCTCGGCCGTCTATCTCAGTCCTGCCTCGGCCGACCCCTATTCGCCCAAGGTGCTACAAGCGACCATGGGGGCGATGAGTCGCCTGCGGGTCATTCGGCTCAGCGACACCGAGGCTTTCCTCCGGAGCTATCCTGGCGAGATACTCGGTACCTTTCTCTCGGGAGACGATCTCTATACGCTGCCGCCTGCTGATAGCATAGCACCACGCCTCCTCGTCCTCGGCAACGAGGGTAATGGCATTAGTAGCGTAGTGGCGAGCCATGTAACACAACGCATCACTATCCCAGCCTATGCCCCTGCTGCTACAGGTAGCGAGAGCCTAAACGTCGCCATCGCTGGAGCGATATGCATCTCTGAGCTAAGGAGGGGGCAACAAGCATCTATCCACACCAATTCATATGAATAAAACCATCAAGGCGATACTGCGTATCGTCCTGCCCCTCCTGCTCGGTGGGGGAATCCTCTGGCTACTCTACCGCAATACTCGCTGGGAGGAGGTCCGAGCCATACTAGAGAGCAATGTAGACTATGCAATGCTTGCCTTTAGCCTTATTTTCGGGCTACTAGCTAACGTGATACGTGGTCTGCGCTGGCATCTACTCGTCCCTCCGATAGTACCTGAGGGTGAGCCTAGGCCACGTGCTGCGAATGCTATCCTCACGGTGCTGGGCTCTTATACTGTCAATATGGTTATCCCTCGGGCGGGGGAGCTATGGCGTTGTGCCGAGTACAAAAGATATGAGAGCCTAACTTTCTCGGCGCTCCTGGGGACACTCATCAACGATCGCCTAGCGGACGTTATTAGCCTAGCCCTCATACTCCTCGGTGTTTTCCTCGGCTACCAGCACTTTTTCTGGGGCTTTTTTACGGACAATCCAGAGCAACTGATGAAGCTGCAGAGCCTACTGCACTCCCCCTGGCTCTACGTGGCAGGGGCTGTAGGCTTGCTGGCGTTTGTGGCTCTAGTGTTCTTCCTAAGGCATCGACCTGACAATAAACTGGCGCTTTTCGTAGGGAATATTTTCCGTGGTATTGCTAGCATACGCACGATGGAGCATCGGGGGCGCTTTCTGCTGTATAGCCTCTTGATATGGCTTGGGTACTTCCTCTTCTTTTACACGGCATTTTGGGCTTTCCCTTTTACGAGGGTACTGAGCCTAGAGGTAGCGCTGATTGCCTTTGCTCTGAGCAGTATGAGCGCTCTAGCCCCAGTGCAGGCTGGTATGGGGCCTTGGCACTTTATGGTGATTACCACGCTCGTAGCCTATGGAGTAGGACGCACAGATGCCGGAGCCTTTGCTCTAATCGTACACTCTACGCAGACGCTCTGGATTACTCTGGTTGGCTTAGTGGCGATTATCGCCCTGCCGTTTGTGAATAGACGTTATCGCCGGATTCCAGACGAGGAGTAGGAGTACGTATCCTCAGTTTCATATTCATGAATGCCGAGAGGTAGGTGTCCCTGTGCGGCCTACCTCTCGGTAGTTTTTGTGGATATATCTGTGCCGGCCACCTGTGTACATAGTATGCATACTCCATTTTACATAGTATGTATACTCTGTCTTACACTATATGTATAATCTCTTAGTCCAGTGAGGGGGGACTAGAGACTAGGCTACGTAGAGGCTAGGGACATCGTGTGAGGTTATAAGCCATCGCTACCTAGGTAAGGCCAATAGGGCTGATATATATGCTCTGCAAACACAAATAGATAGAGCTAGTTAGACTTATTTTGGCTATCTTTGCCCCAGCCTTCGGCGTATGGTCAGCAGACTCCTTGTGTCTGCAGGTCTCTCCCCTAGGGCAACTCATTGAATAATAAATAACAAACTATTATAGATTTAAGATGCAAAACAAAGGATTAGTAACCGCCATCGTTTCGTGTCTGGCGCTAATTTGTGCATTCTACTTCTCTTTTAGCTTCGTAGTACGGCATTACGACAGTAAGGCCGAGGCTATGGGGGCAGAGAAGGGGCGTGCCTACTTAGACTCTATGGCACAGGAGAAAGTATGGATGGGCTACACACTGCAGGAGGCTAGAGCACAGCAGATTGGTCTGGGGCTCGACCTCAAGGGAGGGATGAACGTGGTCCTTAAGCTCAACGCAGGAGACCTACTGCGCTCGCTCGCTAACAACAGCGAGGATGCTAACTTCAACAAAGCTATTGAGCTCGCTAGTAGCGCTGGCGCTGATGGCGACTTCGTCAATGCTTTCGTTGCCGAATATAAGCGTCTAGAGCCTCAGGGTAAGCTGTCTGTACTCTTTGGCTCGGGAAGCCTACGCGACCAGATTACGACGAATACCAGCGATGCCGAGGTTATCGATCTTGTACGTGAGCAGTATGATAGTGCTATCGATGCTTCGTTTAACGTTATCCGTGCTCGTATCGACCGCTTCGGTGTGGTAGCCCCCAACCTACAGCGTCTAGAGGGGCAGGGACGTATCCTCGTAGAGCTCCCTGGTGTGGAAGACCCAGAGCGTGTGCGTGCTCTACTACAGCGTAGTGCTAATCTACAGTTCTGGCGTACCTATACCTTCGAGGAGGTGCAGGAGGATCTTGTCGCTGCAGCGACTCGTCTAGGCGAGCCCACAACTGCAGCTCCCGTAGCTCAGGATAGCACACAGACGGCTACTGTAGCAGGAGACAGTGTCGCTACCGACAGCGTAAAGGCTGCGGCTCCTAAGGCTACCGAGGCTAAGGCTGATGGCCTATTCACCTATCTGCAGCCCTCTGGTTATGCAGGCTCCCCTGTCGTAGGTTATGCCAAGGCTGCTGACCTAGACAAGATCGATGCTATCCTCAAGGAGGCTAAAGAACGCAAGCTTATCCGCGAAGACCTTAGTCTGATGTGGGGCTCAGCACCTGAGCGTGACCCTAAGACCAAGGTGCCAACAGATACCTATGCACTCTATGCTATACGCACCAATCGCTCCATGACACCCGACCTCGGTGGTGATGCTGTAGCGAGCGCTCGTAGCGATTTCGATACACAGTATGGCCGCAACGAGCCTATGGTGTCGATGCAGATGACTCTAGAGGGCGGGCAGAAATGGGCTCGTCTGACCAAGGAGAATGTAGGTAGAAGTATAGCTATCGTCCTAGACGGTGTGGTGTACTCAGCTCCTAATGTAGACCAAGAGATTACAGGTGGCAATAGCCAGATTACTGGTAACTTCACCGTAGCAGAGGCTAGCGACCTTGCCAACGTGCTCAACTCGGGTAAGATGGAGACGACTGTCGTTATCGAGCAAGAAAACGTAGTCGGTCCTACTCTCGGGGCAGCCTCTATCCGTGCGGGTATGATCTCCTTCGGCGTGGCGCTTTTGCTGCTGATGTGCTATATGTGCATGATGTATGGCTTCAAACCCGGTATGGTAGCGAACCTCGCCCTTGTTGTCAATAGCTTCTTTGTGCTCGGTATCCTAGCTAGCTTCAAGGCCGTACTTACTCTCAGTGGTATTGCAGGGCTTGTGCTGACACTTGGTATGGCTGTGGATGCCAACGTGCTTATCAACGAACGTATCAAGGAAGAGCTGCGTAAGGGTAAGGATATGACTCGTGCTATTGCCGATGGTTATGGTAATGCATTTAGTGCTATCTTCGACTCTAACCTTACGACGATTATCACGGGCGTGGTACTCTTCTACTTCGGTACAGGCCCTATCCGTGGTTTTGCGACGACGCTGATTATCGGTCTTGTGGCATCGTTTATTACAGCGGTATTCCTCACGCGCCTCGTTTTCGAGTGGCTGGATAAGCGCGGTAGCCTCAAGGGTGTTGACTACACGACGAGCATTAGCCGCAATTTCCTAGTAGATAACAACTACAATATCCTAGGTGCACGCAAGCGTGGTTATGGTGCTGTGATTGCTCTGCTTATTATCGGAGCTGTGAGCTTCTTCACCGTTGGCCTTAATCAGGGTATCGAGTTCTCTGGTGGTCGTAACTATATTGTGAAGTTTGACCAGAAGACACCTATCGATCAGCTGCGTAGTAAGCTAGCACCAGCTTTCGATGGCAAACTCATCCTGACCTCTATCGGTACAGAGGGCAATCAGGTGCGTATCTCTACGAACTACAAGATAGAGGAGGAGAGTGCAAACGTAGAGGATGAGATCAAGACTAAGCTATACGAAGGGGTCAAGGGATTCTATAAGACTGCGCCCTCGGCCGATGCTTTTGTGGATAGCAACGAGTACATCGTAAACTCGCAGAAGGTAAGCGCAAGTATGAGTAGCGACATCAAGCAGAGTGCACTTATCGCAGTAGTGCTAGCTCTAGTGTTTATGGCGCTGTATATCCTCATCCGTTTCCGCAACATCGCATTCTCGATCGGTGCCTTTGCGTCTGTAACGGCTACTACTCTGCTTATTATCTCCGTGTATAGCCTTAGCTGGAAGTTTATGCCTTTCACCATGGAGGTGGATCAGAACTTTATCGCTGCTATCCTAGCGATCATTGGTTATGCTATCAATGACGTGGTGATTGTCTTCGACCGTATCCGCGAAGAGATCGGCTTGCACCCCAAGAGCGAACGCTTCGGTATTATTAACGGAGCACTCAACTCTACGCTGAGCCGTACCTTCAACACTTCGTTTACGACCTTCCTCGTAATGCTTATCGTGTTCCTCTTCGGGGGGGTATCTATGATGGGCTTTACCTTCGTAATACTACTGGGGGTAATCTTCGGTACCTTCTGTACACTATTCGTGGCTACACCTGTCGCTTACGAAGTAGCTCAGCGCCAGCGCCTCAAGGCTGCTCAGACGCAGGCCTAAGGTGCTAAGCCTCGCATAAGATGCCTCCGCCCGAGAGCCGGAGTGGATGGTATCTTAGACTAACAGAGAGCCTCGCCCTAGCGTTTATAACCCGCTAGGGCGAGGTCTTTATTATCTTCTTAATCAACACCTAGAGCATAAACTATCAATCTAGTCTACAATTTATTAATCTATAATAAATAAAATACCTACCTTTGTAATAGACAGATTATAGAGATTATGAGATTTGAGGAATTTGACCTTGAGTATGAGGTTTTAGATGGCCTCGAGGCTATGCGCTTCGATGAGGCTACCCCCGTTCAGGAAGCTACCATCCCAATCCTCCTAGAGGGGCGTGATATGATTGCTTGCGCTCAGACGGGGACGGGCAAAACTGCGGCTTATCTACTACCCATCCTCAATCGCCTATGCCGTGGCGAACTCCCCGAGGATAAGGTGAACGCTGTCATTATGGCTCCGACGCGCGAGCTGGCGGTACAGATAGAGCAGCAGATAGATGGCTTCAGCTACTTCCTGCCCGTTAGCTCTACAGCTATCTATGGCGGTACGGATGGCATCACCTTCGCTCAGCAGCAGCGTGGACTTACCAAGGGGGTAGATATTGTCATCGCTACACCTGGGCGACTCATCTCTATGCTCAACCTCCAGCAGGCCGACCTCGGCTCAGTGTCTTACTTTGTGCTAGACGAAGCTGACCGCATGCTCGATATGGGCTTTATGGAGGATATCCTACAGATACATAGCCAGCTGCCGGCAGACTGCCAGACGGTGATGTTTTCGGCAACGATGCCCCCCAAGATAAAGAAGTTTGCCCGCACTATCCTCAAGGACCCTGCCGAGGTAGAGATCGCCATCAGTCGTCCACCAGAGAGTATCGTGCAGCAAGCCTATATTTGCTATGAGCGACAGAAGGTAGACCTTTTGGTCGAGTTCTTTGCTCAGCATTCACCCGAGCGTAGTATTGTCTTTTGCTCTAGCAAGCTCAAGTGCAAGGAGGTAGAGCGGAGGCTCAAAAAGCTCGGCATCAACACGGCACAGATGCATAGCGACCTCGGACAGACGGAGCGTGAGGAGGTGATGCGAGCCTTCAAAGCTGGGACGATAGATCTGCTCATCGCTACCGACATTGTAGCCCGAGGCATAGATATCGACAACATCCGTATCGTGGTAAACTACGATATGCCACACGACCCCGAGGACTACGTACACCGCATCGGGCGTACGGCTCGTGGGGGGAATGACCAGGGGCTGGCCATGACCCTCGTTGGCGAAGATGAACAGGCTGATTTTGCCGAGATCGAGGACTTCCTGGGTAAGACTCTAGAGCGTCTGCCTGTCCCAGATTCTCTGGGAGCAGCTCCACTCTACGAGCCTACGAAAAGGCGCTCTAGGGGCAATCGCCAAGGGCGCTCCTCCCGCAGTGGGCAGAGTGGACAAGGGCGAGGACGTACCAGCGAGAAACGCTCCGAGCGGCGTAAAAACTTCCGAGGAAAAGGGCGAGCCCCCAAGAACTAGATGATAACACTCATAACATCCAAACAAAAACATCTCTAATACACAACTAGTAGATTATGACAGGATACAACAGACTACGCGAACTCGAGGAGGGAACCAAGTCCGAGGTTAAGCGCAAACTCATCGCTGAGTTAATCTCCGTAGGCTCTACGACGATCAACGAGCTAGCTAAGCTCGTGGGGCTTAGTATCCCTACTGTTACCAAACTCGTCTCTGAGCTACAGCGCCTCGGATGGATCACCACCGCTGGCAAGCTGGAGATACCAGGGGGACGTTACCCCATCCTCTACAAACTACAGGAGGAGGCTGCCTATTTCATCGGTGTCGATGTCAAGCACGAGTATATCAATATTGGTATCATTGACATTGTAGGGGTGCTACGCTATACCGCTTACGAAATCCCCTACAAGCTGGAGAATAGCGAAGAGGCGCTCAGCCAGCTGTGCGATCTCGTGAAGGAGCACGTATCTCTATCGGGACACAAGATTCGAGAGATACTAAACATCAACTTCAATATTCCTGGGCGCATAAACCCTATGACGGGTGAGAGCCATAACCTCTTTAACTTCGACCCTACGCGCTCTCTCGCAGATGTGCTAGGCGAGCGCATTGGTACACGTGTCAGCCTCGACAACGATACGCGAGGGATGACTTACGGTGAGTACACACAGGGCGTAGGTAGACACTCCAAACCACGCAATATGCTCTACATCAATGCCAGCTGGGGTATCGGTCTAGGCATCATTATAGACCGCAAGATACACCTAGGTAAGTCAGGTTTTACTGGTGAAATAGGGCATATCACGACTTTCGACAACCAGATCATATGCCACTGCGGTAAGAAAGGTTGCTTCGAGACAGAGGTGAGTGGTAATGCTCTGCGCCGTATGATTATAGAGCGTATTGGTGCTGGCGAGAGCTCTATCCTCTCTGAGCAGGTCCTAGCGGGCGAAGAGCTTAGTCTAGAGGCTATCATCAAGGCTGCTAAGCAAGAGGACGTACTTGTCCTCGAGCTACTAGGACAGCTAGGGGCAAAGCTAGGCCGCCAGATAGCAGGGCTTATCAACACCCTCAACCCCGAGATGGTCGTTATCGGGGGCTCGCTCAGTCAGACGGGCGATTACCTACTGGAGTCTATTCTCCCCGTTGTACGTACCTACTCGCTCAATATCGTGAACCGAGATACGGAGATTGTTACGGCAGAGCTAGGGGACCGTGCAGGACTTATCGGGGCCTGTATGCAGGCGCGGATACGTCGTTTCAGTGGTAATAGTGTTAGCAACGACTATTAGGAGCCACTAGGAGTCATATAGGTCTAGGCCTATACAGTAGACAGTACGGGGCTGCGGTACTTAGTACCGCAGCCCCGTACTGTCTTTGCTAGCTACGCTTCGGAAGCCTTCTGTATCGCTAGTTTATAGCTTGATGCCAAGCTCACGCTTGACCTCTCCGATGACAAATATACTGTGCAGGCTACCGATACAGCCTAGTGCCCCCAGCTTTTTGAGGACGAACTCTTGGTAGTGTGCCATGTCGTCGACCTGTAGCTTGATCATAAAGTCGTACTCCCCCGAGGTGTTGTAGCACTCGCGAATCTCCGCTAGGCTCTGTACAGCCTGCATAAAGTCCTGTATAATGTCTAGATTGTGCTGTTTAAGGCGGATATTGCACAGTACCGTCAGCCCACTCCCGAGCTTGCGCTGATTGAGTACTGCTACATAGCGGTCTATGTAGCCCTCGCGCTCTAGGCGTTTGACGCGGTCATGCGTTGGGGAGGGCGTTAGGAGTGCCACCTCTGCCAGCTCTTTGACTGTTAGGCGAGAGTTCTCTTGTAAGGCCCGTAGGATGCGTAGATCGGTGGCATCCAGGTGCTCGTGCTTATTCATATTGTTCTATTGTTTGGGGAGTTACTTGGGTAGGCGGATGTCTCTGCAATGCTCGAGCTTAAAGCGCTCCTGATTCCAGTGGTACTTAGGGTAAGTGCTGGTAGGCTCTATGACGTTGTCCTTGTCCCAGATGAGCCCTTTGACGCTGCGAGCGAAGAGGAGCGGAGTATCGAAGGTGCGGAAGACATTCCCGCGGATACGGATACCGCCCTTACCACTGCCGTAGAAGGGCTGACGCTGACGCTCAGGCTCTGGGATGACAGGGTGCAGGGTGATGACTGCCTCAGTGAACTGATACAGACTCGTTAGCACGTCGGTGAAGGTATTATCCTCGATGAGTAGCTGCTGTGTCTGTCCGCTCTCGAACCATTGGTTGCAGTCTGTACTAGCCACTATACCAGAGCCAGATATATGGTCGAAGTGGTTACTACGCACGACTACGGGCATGGGCGTATTGAAGAGTGCCCCACGGGCTCTGTTGTTGCGTATTACGTTGTTGGAGAAGACCACGCTAGGCACTTTGCGCATATTCTCTAGGGCGATATGCGCCTCGGGGCGTATCTCTGTAGGCAGGGGCTTGGTGAAACGTATGCGGAAGACCTTTGCCCCAGCAATGCTGGGCTTATTGACAGGCTCAATGGCCGCTATCGTATTTTGTTTGCGGTGGGTATCGAAGGTCTTGCTGTATACAAACTGTACAGGGTCTCCAATACGTCCCCACTCGAAGCCATAGGCCTGCACATGCTTGTACTCGCCCTCTAGGGTGTAGTCGTCTACGCGCTTTGTTAGCTTGAGGTAGAGGCCATGCACGTTGATAGCGTCATCCATCATATGCTCGAATAGACCATCCGTTACCGAGACGGTCCCGCTACAGCCCGAGAAGTGCGTAGCGTCGGCCTGCGTGGTGAAGTAGCGGGGGCTCTTGGAACCCTTTAGGTTGTAGATGTCGGAGCCAGCACGAGCAACATTGAATAGCTGCAGGGCTACGTTATGGCTATTCTGTGCCAGCAGTCCCATACCATCAGCATAATGTACCGATACCATCACACATCCTGTATCCGTGCTGTTGTCGATAAATATCCCAGGGTTAGGGCGCTCGTAGGTACGCATGGCCACTATCATACCAGGCTTGAGGCGTTCGTCGCTCCACTTAGGAGCATTGATAAGGCCTGGCGACACCTGCCGAGAGCCTTGGGTGGAGTAGTCGAGGTCCGAGATGCGGTAGGCCGTGTGGAAATTCTCCTTGTTGAAAACGATACCAGACATAGGGACATTGCTCCAGTTGTTGCCATAGCACTCGAAGTAGCCTTTATCGTTGATACGCCATTTGACCCAAGGAGCAGGGCGGAAGGTGATACCGCCCGCTTTGCCCTTATTCTCGATAATCTCGATTTGGCTTATCTGAGGCTCAGCGAAGTCGATGCTTAGGTTATAGATATTTGTTTTCTTGCTCCCTATTACGGCTATGGGTAGCATACGGTCGTGGAAGAGCAGTACAGACTGATTGCCAAGTAGGGTAACGTTGCACTTATTCTCCAGCAGTATGCCGATCGGACGCTCGCCTACCTGATCGTGGTTGCTGATGTAGACAGTACGCCGTGGGGCATCCTCGGCGTAGAAGTGGTATACACCAGGGGCGAGAGCTATTGTCAGTGTGTCATGCTCACTCATGCCAGCTGTCTCACGCTCAATGAGCTCATTGAGGCGAGACGAAATCTTATCCTTACTACCGGGTAGGATGCCGTGCTCGCTGGCTATGACCAGTCTATCTTTGGCGAGCGCTTGTCCGGCTAAGCCGAGGGCTAGGCTAAGGGCAAGTATTACTCTTAGGACTGTTTGTTTCATTGTCTTATGGCTTTTGGGGTTAGTCTGCATAAACAATCACTTCGTCGCAAAAAATGAAGTGCCCCGCACTGCGGCCTATCGTGGCCTCGATGCGTATGTACTTGGCGTGTAGTGAGGTGGGGAAGTCGAAGCGTTCGAAGGTGGGGCGTGGCTCGTCATCGCTCGTCTTGGGGGTCAGCGTGCCGAGGCTTGTGAAGGTCTTGCCATCTTCGCTCACGGATACGGTAACGCTCTTGGGCATATATACCCACTGCTCACGCTCGGCCATAAAGCGCAGCTCTACCCCCTTTAGGCTCTTGAGCTCCGATAGCTCTAGCGTTACATCCATAGGCTCTGTGAAGCCCTGCCAACGTCCATCTAGATAGGTGGGGGTGCCATAGAGGCCGTCCACGAGGGCGCGTAGCTCACCTGCGGGATATTTAGGGTTCCACTTGCTGTTGTAATGGACCTTGGCACCTATAGCTGCGTGTGCAGGCAGGCGGTAGATGCGGTCCTTGGGGAGCAGTGCTTGGCCATCCTTGTAAACCTGAGCATATATGCTATGAGCTGAGCCCTTGCGGCTGCGAATGGTGTCCTTGGGGAGGACACGGCGCCCGTTGCTAGGCGAGGGGCTAGGCTTGTCCGAGATATAGACCTCTACATCAGTACGCTCAGGCTTGAGCTGATAGAAGACTTCGCCTTTGGTCTGGTCGTAGCCCTGTATTAGGTTGAGGCCATTCATCGGATAAGCTTTGATGCCACGGGAGGCTAGCTCGGGGAGCTTGGCCGTAACACGTTGGCGGAAGTCGTCGTAATCCTTGCGCTGGGGCTGGGTCCAGCCCACCTCTGCCACAGCCAAGGCACGTGGGAACATCATATATGAGACATGGTCTGCATCATAGACGTACTCCGTCCAGAGATTCGCCTGTACGCCTAGGATGTGCTTTTGCTCCTCTAGGCTTAGGCTCTGTGGTGTAGGGTTGTAGGCGTAGACTTTCTGTAGGGGGACATACCCACCGATGGCACGAGGCTCATCAGTCGCTTCATTCTGGTAGTAGTCTAGGTATAGGTTGCCGTTAGGACTCATAATAACGTCATGGCGAGATCGGGCAGCAGCGATGCCTCCATCCTCTCCACGCCAGCTCATTACTGTAGCCCCTGGTGCTAGGCCACCGAGCAGTATCTCGTCCCAGCCAATGAGCTTACGCCCTTTGCTACTTAGGTAGCGTTCCATACGGCGTATCATATAGCTCTGCAGAGCGTGTAGGTCGGGTAGCTTCTCGTCCTGCATTCGCTTTTGGCATCTGGGGCATTGTCCCCAGTGGTTCATAGCGGCCTCGTCTCCTCCTATGTGGATGTACTTGCCAGGGAAGAGGGTCATTACTTCGTCTAGGATACGCTGGAAGAAGGTAAAGGTAGCCTCATTGCCGATACATACGTCCACTGCATCTTTGGCAGTAGCAGTAGGGCATATCAGGTCTGGATAGGCGTGGAAGAGCTCCGTGCTATGCCCCGGCATCTCTATCTCGGGGATAATGGTTACGCCTAGGCGTGTGGCGTGTGCTACGACCTCACGTATCTCGTGCTGAGTATAGTAGCCACCATAGCCATTGGGATCATCCTTTGTCGTGAAGCCTCGCTTGCCTCCATGCCACCACTTATCCCAGTCGCTCTCTGTGCGGTAGGCGGCACGCTCGCTTAGGAGGGGATAAGCCTTGCTCTCCATACGCCATCCACCACCGTCTACGAGGTGCCAATGGAAGCGATTGAGCTTAACGCGTGCCATCTCGGTGATAAAGCTCTTGATATACTCCACAGGGAACATATGCCTAGAGACATCCAGCATCAACCCGCGGTAAGCGTAGCGTGGGGCATCGACGATGTTGGCATAGCGATAGCCACCAGCCTGTGCATCGTATAGCTGTCGTAGCGTCTCGATAGCGTAGCGCTCTCCATCGAAGTCGCTGGCAGCGATGCGCACGCCCTTGGATGATACGCTGAGGCGATACCAGCCTGCGGGCTTCGTGCCCTGAGGCTCACGAACGAAGTGAAGCCATGCGGTCTTGGCTTTTGCTCCCTCTAGCCGTAGTACAGGTGTGGTCTGGGGGAGGGTCAGCGCTCCACGCATATAGGTAACGATGCTATGAACGTGGCGTACGCTATGGCGGTACGTTATACGCTTGGGCTGTGGTAAGATCCCTTGGGGGTAACTAGCCACGTTGGGGCGTGGGATAATATTCGGTTCGGGAGTCGTCTGCGCAATACTAGTCCATGCTAGTGCAAACACGGCAACAGCTGAAACAATCTTTCGTAGCAACATTTTATTCTTTAGCTTAATAGGTTTACAGACAAAGATACGGAGAATATCCGAGCTTCCTAGGCAGTGATGATATAGGCTTTGGAGGGCGGGAGAAGCAGGGACATAGTACGTCTGTAAAAGTTTACCCGCTGGTGAACGTCTGTTCACCAGCGGGTAAAGGACTGTAGCTACGTAGATGTACGCAGCGCCTGACGTACTAAGACTATTCGAATAGGTCGGTAGACAGATAGCGCTCGCCGGTATCTGGGAGGATGGCGACGATGGTCTTGCCTGCTAGCTCTGCTCGACGAGCTAGCTGTAGTGCGGCTGCGAAGGCGGCTCCACCCGAATAGCCTACGAGCAAACCTTCGTGCTGAGCAAGCAGGCGTGCCGTAGCTATCGCTTCGTCGTTGGCGATAGACAGTACTTCGTCTACATACTCCCCGTGGTAGTTGTCGGGTACAAAGCCTGCCCCGATGCCCTGCAGTTTATGGGGGCTATGACTACCCCCCGTAAGCACCTGAGATAGCTCGGGCTGTACGGCTACGGCACGTATATCTGGCCTATGTGCCTTGAGCCCTTTGGCCACCCCCGAGATGGTGCCCCCAGTGCCGACACCTGCTACCACGTAGTCGAGTAGGCCCTCCGTATCTTGCCAGATCTCCTCGGCTGTCGTTAGCTCATGTGTCTTTGGATTAGCGATGTTGGTGAATTGTCCTAGTGATAGGGCCTTGTCTGTCTTAGCGATGATCTCGTCCGCAATACGCAGGGCTCCACGCATACCTTCGCTGGCGGGGGAGAGTACGAGCTCTGCTCCTAGGGCTGTGATGAGCTTACGACGCTCTATACTCATACTGTCGGGCATCACTATGATGACACGGTAGCCTTTGAGACGTGCTACGAAGGCGACACCAATGCCCGTATTACCACTGCTAGCCTCGACGATAACGCTGCCCTCTGTGAGGAGCCCATCTTGCTCGGCAGCCTCTACCATAGCGAGTGCAGCACGGTCTTTGACGCTACGTAGTGGGTTGTAGCTCTCTAGCTTTACGATGAGCTTGGCCTTGAGCTCTAATGCCTGCTCTATATGTGCCATCCTAACGAGTGGCGTACGACCTACTAAGTCTAGCAGGCTGTTATAAATCTTTCCCATACTATTATGTTCTTTAGTTTATCTCCTACAAAAAAGCAGGATTATGTTAATGATAACACAATCCTGCCTTAATTGTTTAAGCTGGTGCTTATAGCGCCTAGCTAGAGCTCGTTACTTAACGATTTCGCAGTGGGGGCGGCACATGATGATAGCCGTCTCTGCTGCCTCGGCACCCTTATTGCCTAGGGCTCCTGTAGTGCGCTCTACGGCCTGCTCCATCGTCTCGGTCGTCAGCACGCCGAAGATAACGGGCGAGATGCGAGGCTGTGTGACCCCCTTGTGGTCAATCTGCGTGTTTAGCTGAGTGATGCCAGCCGTTACGCCCTGACAGATATAGTCGAAGTGTGGGGTGTCGCCACGCACTACACAGCCTAGGACGATGATGGCATCGTAGTAGGCTTCTTGCTTGAGACGGGCGGCAGCGTTCGTTAGCTCGAAGGCCCCAGGGACATGCATCACCTTCACCTCCTCGGCTCCGGCCTGACGGAGCGTCTCTAGGGCGCCACGTAGTAGCTCTCCCGTGATGTTGCTATTCCAACTTGATACGGCTATAGCGAAGCGCAATCCTCTAGCGCTTACAGGGCGAGTCGCAGAGGCCTCGCCACTCTGGATACGGTCTAGTGTAGACATAAATACTGTTGTTTATAGGTTGTGAGCTCTGCCCGTAGCAGGCCCTAAAGAAGTCGCAGGCTAGCCATCGCCCTCGGGGACAGCTAGCCTGCGATGATTCGTATTGGTAGCTAGGGGCTACTTGGCACTAGCGCGGATGATATCGGCCTCTACCGACTGCGACTCGGGGCTAGCGTAGTACTTGTCCTTGACCATCTGGTAGAGCTCTAGGGCCTTGGCCTTGTTGCCGAGCTTCTCGTAGGCGTGGCCTGCCTTGATGTAGCAGCTAGGGCTGATGGCATCGTTGTCTGCCTGCTTACCTGCCTCCTCGTATAGCTTGGCGGCCTCCTGATACTTGCCGAGCTGGCTATAGGCATCACCCTGTAGGCGCTTGAGCGAGGGGGTGACATAGGCATCCTTACCCTCGTACTTGCCTAGGGCATCGATAGCCTCCTGATACTTGCCGGCATCGTATAGGGCGATACCCTTGTAAGCCTGAGCGATGTTGGCAGCATCACTGCCCGAATACTCCTTGATGATAGCCTCGAGGCCCTTGGCTGCGACGCCTTCACCCTTGAGCGCTAGGCTATCCTGCCCCGTGATGAACTTATCCTCTGCCTTGTAGAGCGCTATGGCAGCCTTCTCGGCAGCAGGCTCTGCAACGAGTTTTTGGTAACCGAAGTAGCCTCCGACAGCTATTACCACGACACCAATGACAGAGAGGATTAGCTTTAGGTTCTTCTCTAGGAATTGCTCCGTCTGGAATACCGATTCGTCGATCTTCCCGATACCTGTTGGGTCTTGATTCTGATGTTCGGACATAATATATCTATCTCTTAAATACTTAATCTTTGCTTTATTATTGCTCGCAAAGATACGAAATTATTAGACACCTGCACCAATCCTAATAGAATAAGGGCTAGCATACAGCAGTACGCTAGCCCTCGGATATAAGCACGATAGACCGCTCGTTAGAGGCTCTTGATGCGAGCGATTACGCTCTGAGCGAAAGCACGGGCATCTGCCGCAGCGTTGGGGTTGGTCATAGCGAGCAGACCGAAGACGCCCATAGGCTCTAGGAACTCCATGCTAGTGAAAGCTGCCGAGGCACGTAGTGGAGCGCTAAGGCCCTTCACCATCTCGTCTGTGTACTTGTCGCGAGCGCCGCCTGTCGTGTAGGCGTGTAGGAGCTTCTTGCCAGCGAGCTTGCTGCCCTCGCTGCCATAGGCCCAGCCGTAGGTCCATACCTCGTCCATCCAGCACTTGAGTGTAGGAGGCATATTGTACCAGAATATAGGGTGCTGTAGGATGACCACATCGGCAGCCTCTAGAGCTGCCTGCTCGGCAGCGATATCGAAGTTACCTGCGGGATAAAGCTCCTCGAGGTTACGCAGCTCGAAGCCAGCCTGCTTGTACTCCTCGGCGATAGCTACGTTAGAAACACTCTGTGCCTGATAGCTGTGTGATAGGATCACTAATACTTTCATCGTCTTTTAGTTTTTAGTCATTCAGTTGTGTATAGCCTAATAACGCAACGAGGGGATGATAGGTTCAGAATAGTCTAAAACTTTTGCGATGTACGGGCGATACGCCATACTTGCGGATGGCGCGTCTATGCTCGGGTGTCGGGTAACCCTTGTGGCTATCGAAGCGGTACTCGGGGAATTGCTCGTGCAGCACCATCATAGAGTCGTCTCGGTAAGTCTTCGCGAGGATAGAGGCCGCGGCTATACTCTTGACGAGGGCATCCCCTTTGATGATGCATTCGTGGGCTATGCCCTCGTAAGGCGTGAACCTATTACCATCGACGAGTAAGCGCTCGGGTGTGATGATTAGCTGCTCTAAGGCTCGGTGCATCGCTAGGTGCGAGGCCCGCAGGATGTTCATCTGGTCAATCTCCTCTGCCGTGCAGTAGCCTAGCCCCCAGGCAATAGCCTCAGCCTCGATGATCGGACGCAGGGTGTAGCGCTGCCGCTCGGTGAGCTGTTTGCTGTCGTTGAGCAGGGGATGCCGGAAGTCCTCGGGCAATATCACAGCGGCTGCGAAGACGGCTCCCGCCAGACAACCCCGCCCCGCCTCGTCGAGTCCGCACTCTACGAGGCCATCATCAATCCATCTACCTACTAGCTGTGCCATTAGTCTTGGTCGTAACTGAATTCGAACCTTAGGTCGTCCGCAAACTCGGTCAGTGTGCAGGACTGCGAGGCCTCCCAGCGGGCGAAGGCTTCGCTAGAGAGGATAGCCGTCTGCGCCTCTCTGTCTGCGCGCCCCATGCGCTTGAGCATCAATAGTGCAGCACGTGTCTCTGCGCCGATATAGTCCTCTACGTGGCTGAGCTCCTCTAGGGCTGTACCGATGAGCCATGCGCTCTGGCTGGCACACTCTAGGCGATAGCCCTGCGTGAAGTGCCGTGCTAGTATCGTGTAGGCGACTACCCTAATATCCGAGTAACGGCGCTCGTCTCGTAGCCATGCCATAGCCCACTGAGGAGCGGCAGGCACACGGTCGAAGAGGTGCTTGCTGAGGCAATCTCGTAGCTCGGGGTTGGCAAACGATACCTCCGCCATATATGTGGCCTCGGTGAAGCTGAGCGACTCGGCAGGATAGATAAGGTGGGCGATTAGTTTCAGCTCTCGGACATCCCGCCCGAGTAGATAGCGGGCCAGCTCTCGGCTCTGGGGTAGAGCCTTGGCGCGGTCAAGGATATGCTCCATAGTAAGCCCGAAGTTAATGCCGTAGTGTAGCCCCTTCTCGCGCATCGTCGTAGAGACAATGCCGTCCATAGAGCCACGCAGCGTCGTGCGCAGTGTCTTGGCCTCGGCCAGTGTCTTGCCCCCAGGCTCCACCTGACGCATATCCGCCTCGCCTACAGGGTCTAGGGGGAGGTGTCCGTAATCACGGCTATAGCGTAGCATCTGCTCGTCGTAGCCCTCGCTGTAGTCTAGACGCACGTCCACAATGCCACCATCCTGATAGACAAGTTCCATCCTAGGGTTTACAAAGCCACGATAAGGGGCGAGCTTGAGCTGGGCATAGCGTGCCAATATCTCGGCGTGCATCTGGGGCTCTACGTGGATAGCATAGCGCTCTACTAAGGCTTTGGCTGCAGGCTGATCGCCCTCGCTCTTGATACGCTGTACCTCGCGGAGTAGCTCGGCGAAGTAGCCTCTGAGTGCCGAGTAGTCCCTGATGATTAGCTCTATGCCCCGTAGCTCTACAGTACCCTCGGTCCGGCCACGCTCTAGGGCATAGCGGGCAATGAGCGCCCTATTGCGCATATGGGCTTCCTCGAGCTGGGCGCCTGGGCGAATGCGCACCAGCTGCGTAACGAGTCCATTGAGTAGATAGCGGTAATAGCAAGCTTTGTATGCCTCGCCATCAGGTAGCAAGCCCAGCTCTACGAGCCTAGGCTCTGCCATATAATATAGGGCGAAGAGGTCCGCACGGGTCTCCTCATTGACCGAGGCATAGGCTCCGAGGGCATCGGGCGACACCCCTGGTAGGAGCTGTCCCGAGCCATGGCCTAGGCACTCGTGGAGGTCGGTATGTAGCTCGTCGGTAAGCCCATCGTAGCGCTCTAGTAGGGCACGCACCTCGGCATCGGGGACGAAGGTGGCATCCATACCGCTCGCTCGTGAGGCCTCTCGGTATGCCTCGTGTATGTTGGCTATCGTTACGCTCTTGGAGCCGTACTCGGCACGTATCCAGTCGGCATTAGGCAGGTTGATACCGATAGGGGTAGCGGGATAGCTATCGCCCCCGAGCATAGCCACGTCTACGACAGTGGCCGTGATGCCTACGGGCTGAGGCTTTCGGAAGCGCTCGTCAATAGGCGCATTAGCCTCGAACCAAGCCGCCTCCCGACAGATAATCTCTGTGCGCTTGCTCGCCTCTTCGTTTTTGATATGCACGAGTCCTTCCCAGCTCCCCTTGAGCCCGAGGGGGTCGCTGTACACCTCGGTGAAGCCGTTGATATAGTCTACGCTCGTGGCGGTATCCTGTACCCACTCGATGCAGAAGTCATTGTATTGTGCTAGGTCGCCCGTCTTGTAGTAGGCTAATAGGTGCATTAGGGCACGGCGCTGCGCCTCGCTCTCTACGTAGGCGAGTGCCGCCCGTAGATGCCCCGATACAGCCTCTAGGGCGGTGCCGTACAGTCCGCCTATGCGGTAGCTCTGCTCGTATAGCTCGCCCTCTTCGTTGCGGGCTACTCGGCTATTGAGCCCGTAGCTAGGTGGGGCTGCCTGTTCCTCAGCACTGGCCCACTCGGCCTGTGTAGCATAGAGGGCCTCTGCCTCGCTCTGTGCTACGCCCTCGGCATACAGGTTTACGGCCGAGCCCGCTACGAGGTCGCCCTCGCCACTCTGCTCAGTGCGCTTGGGCGAGCGCTCGGGGTCGAAGATTTCGCATATTAAGACCTCCAGCTCGGCTGTATCGTATTCTAATAGAAGTGCCTGCTCTCGTTGCAGACGCTCGACAGCCGAGCGTAGGAAGTCGGCCGAGAACTGAGGGACGAACTTGTCGCTCCCATAGTGGTGATGAATGCCGGAGGAGAACCACAGGCGACGCAGATATAGGACGAGTCCCTCCCAGTCCGAGCCACTGCGCTCGCCCTGATAGTGCTGGTAGATGGTCTCGAATAGGTGGCGGAGCCTTAGGTTGTAGCGTCCGTTCTGGTCGAAGGTAATATCGCGCCCTGCCAGCGTGGCCTCGCTGAGGTGGTACACGAGGAGCTTGCGCTCGAGGCTCATCGCCTCCCAACCTGGCACACGATAGCGTAGTATCTCGATGTCGGCAAAGCGCAGTACGCTCTGCCCGCTAATGTTATCTGTCTGTTTCATACGACAAAGATACGACGAAATAAGCCCGCGACAGACTCTGAGGCTGTTATATCCTAGCGCTGGGCAATATCTTACATACGTTGTAAGATCTGTTATATATTTGCTGTAAGATGTGTCTTACACTATATGTAAGATAGACTCCGTCCCTTATGGTACGAGGTGTCGGTCATATAAGAGCGCCTAGGGACAGAGCAAGTGCCACGGAGAATGCCTATCTTTGCAAGCGAATACACAGTATTATAAGAAAACATAACAATGAAAAGAATCGTACTTATCCGTCACGGCGAGAGCGTGTGGAACAAGGAAAACCGCTTCACCGGTTGGACCAACGTAGACCTGAGCGAGAAGGGTGTAGAAGAGGCCAAGAAGGCTGGTGAATTACTCAAGAAGGAGGGCTTCCGCTTTGGGAAGGCCTATACCTCTTACCTCAAGCGTGCCATCAAGACGATGAATCAGATCCTCGATGTAATGGATCTCGACTGGATACCCGTAGAGAAGAGCTGGCGCCTCAATGAGAAGCACTATGGTATGCTACAGGGCCTCAATAAGGCTGAGACTGCCGAGAAGTATGGCGATGAGCAGGTGCTCATCTGGCGTCGTAGCTACGATGTGCCTCCTACAGCTCTAGAGCGTGCCGACGAGCGTAGCCCTTTCAACGATCCTCGCTATGCCTCTGTGGTACCTAACTATCTCCCTCTTACCGAAGCCCTCAGCGACTGTGTAGAGCGTGCTCTACCTTACTGGCAGACGGCTATCCTGCCATCTCTGATGGAACATGACGATGTACTAGTAGCAGCTCACGGTAATAGCCTACGTGGTATCATCAAGGTCCTCAAGGGTATGAGCGACGAGGAGATTATTGCCCTCAACCTGCCTACTGCTGTACCTTATGTATTTGAGTTCGATAGCGACCTCAAGTATGTGAAGGATTACTTCCTTGGCGACCCAGAGGAGATCAAGGCTTTGATGGACGCTGTAGCTAATCAGGGCAAAAAGAAGTAGAAATATTTTTCTTCTAAGCATAAAGCGATTCGGGGGCTATGTACGGCAACGTACATAGCCCCCGAAACTGTATATTGGATACAAAATGAGACATACGAATGGCTGTAAGTGTTGGCCAAAGTAAGGTAAATGGGTAG
>JAXFXP010000016.1:0-22103 GCA_034091595.1 Porphyromonas sp. | reverse complement strand
CGATGAGGGTCTTGAGTGATATATCTGTCTTGATTTGCGGCCTCAAGTTGCCCGACCAAGCTACGGTAGCATTAGGGTCGGTACATACAGGGTGAGTGGGCGTAACCCTTAGTGTCAGTGGTCGTCCCTGAGTAGTCAGAGCGATGTGCCCGTTGCCACTAAGGCGTACTTGGAACAAACCTCCACCGAGCATGCCACCGACGCTTTTGAGCATTTGGATATCGCTCCGTACACTCTCTTCGTAGGCGAGTACGTCGTTGCCATTGACGTTTATCGTGTCGTTGGTGAGGTTGATGATATGTACATACTTGGCGCTATCGGCCACGTAGAGGCGCCCTGTTCCTTCGGCTTTCATCATAGAGGTGCCTTCGCCGCTAATGGCTTTTTTGAATAGATTACCAAGGCCCTGGCTCAGGAAGCCTTCACGCTCGAACTTGATATACCCATCGTAGGCAACCATAGAGCCGCGCTTGAGCATAACGCGTTGCCCTGATAGGTTAATCTCTAGGAGCTGCGGGTTCTCTAGTTGGAAAAAGTCGTGCTTGCTGTCATCTTGTGCAGTGCTAGCTAGGAATGCTTCGATAGAATGTTTCTCGTGGAGCATAAGGGTAGTTATTAGGTATGAGTTGATTAGTTAGCGTACTTACAAAGGTAGGAGTTTCTCCCAATCTTGCAATTAATACAGTCAAAATAGAGGCTCCAGAGTAAATATGTAGAATTACGCTAGTTATCGACTGTTGGCGTGAGTTCTGTTGGAGGGAAGCTTAGGACCTTGCCTTATATTCGAAGCATTGTTCGTAATTTTGGGAATAATGAAAAGAGTCGCAGAGTTGGCTTTGAATAATATGGGAAAAGGATAGTCAAAAGGGGTATAGCCCTGACAACTTGGAATATTGGTAATATGAGAATTTTAATCCTTTGTACTGGGAATAGTTGCCGTAGCCAGATGGCGCATGGCTTCTTGCAATCATTTGATAGCAATCTAGAAGTTTTTTCTGCTGGGATAAACCCAGCAGGACAGGTTAATCCTATGGCTGTAAAGGTAATGGCCGAGGTAGGTGTAGACTTATCTTGTCATAGTCCTAAGAGCGTTAGCTTATATGTAGGCGATAAATGGGATTATGTTATCACGGTCTGCGGTGGTGCTAACGAAAGTTGCCCCACATTTACGGGTGAGGTAAAGCACCGGCTGCATATTGGGTTTGAGGACCCATCAGAGGCTACAGGGACGCCAGAGTTTATAGAAAGTGAATTTCGCCGAGTGCGAGATGAGATAAAGACACTGCTATACCAATTCTATCTGGATAGTATCAAGGGAAGATGACCACAACGCAGCTGTATAAGTCTAAGTTTGATATTCCAGGAATGGATTGTCCGTGTGAGGAAAGCCTAATTCGTTTGAGTTTAGAGAGCGATTCCTCTATAGAGAGCCTCTATTTCGACTTGTCCGAGCGGACATTGATTGTTATTCACCATGGAGAGGTGGAGCCAATCAGAAAGAAGCTGGAAACACTAAATATGGGAGCCGTCCTAGTAGATTCCTCAATCAGTAACGAGGCTAAGTCTGAGCGCGCCCCAAGCCTCCAGAGAAGAATCCTGTACTGGGTGCTGGGCATCAACTTCCTGTTTTTTATTGTAGAGATGGCTGCCGGACTACTGTCTAATTCTATGGGGTTAGTTGCAGACAGTCTGGATATGCTGGCAGATGCTCTTGTATACGGAATGAGCTTGATGGCAATTGGCGCCACAGAGCTACGGAAGAAAAGAGTAGCCAAAGCAAGCGGTTATCTACAGATTATGCTAGCAGTACTGGGGCTTATGGAGATAATCAAGCGCTTTATTGGCATTGAAGGCTATCCCGACTCTATAGCTATGATTGCTATAGCTTTCTTTGCGCTTATTGCCAATTCGCTATGTCTTTGGCTATTGCAGGGGACAAAGAGCAAGGAGGCTCATATCCAGGCAAGTGTTATTTTCTCTGCCAATGATGTTATTATCAATATCGGTGTAATCACCGCTGGGCTTTTGGTCTGGCTACTGAATAGCTACGTCCCAGATTTGATAGTTGGCATCATTGTATTTCTCATTGTGATACGAGGAGCTATACGCATTCTGAGGCTCTCGGAATAAGCCTAAACAACTGAGCATACAAAAATCTCCCCTAAGACGCCTGAGCATCTTAGGGGAGATAGCTATATAAGGGGCTACCTTTAGAGATAGCGTCTCTGGATAAGCTCCTCGGGCAGACGGGGCATAGCACCGTGCTGCGTACATACATAGGCCGAGATATTGACCGCACGTTGATGAGCCTCCTCGATAGTCCAGCCCTGTACGATGGCCGACACGAAGGCCGCGCTAAATGAGTCGCCCGCACCAACGGTATCTGCTACCTCTACCAGTGGCGTAGGTTGGAACGACACCTTGCCTGGGCTATAGACGTAGCTGCCTTTGGTACCACAGGTAAGGATAAGCATCCTGAGCCCATAGCGTCCGAGCAATGCCCAGCACTTGTCGGCATCAGAGATACCTCCAAGACCAAACATATCGCCCACGATGGCAAGCTCCTCGTCGTTAATCTTGAGGACGTTACACAGCTCTAGAGAGGTGTTTATCGTCTCAGCATCGTAATAGTGCTGTCGCAGATTGATGTCGAAGACCTTGTAGCAATGTGCACCCGTAGGCATCTCCTCTATGAAGCGGCGTATCGTCTGGCGCGATACAGAGTTGCGCTGTGCTAACGAGCCGAAGCATACCACACGCGTTTGCTTGGCTATGCGTATTAGGTCGCTACTTACGGGGATATTATCCCAGGCCACACCCTCGTGTATCTGGTACGTGGGTATTCCCTGTCCCGATAGCTGTACCTCTACAGTCCCCGTGGGGAAGTCTACACGTGGTAGCAGAGCCTGCAAGCGGTACTGCTGTAGATACTGCTCTATCTCGTCGCCCAGTGCATCATTACCGATGGCACTCACAGCAATGCTGTTGAGTCCCAGCTGTGCTGCATGGTAGGCGAAGTTGGCGGGTGCACCGCCTAGCTTTTTGCCCTCGGGGAGGACATCCCATAGAATTTCTCCTAGTCCTACTATCATATCTTAGTTCTTATTATTGCTTTGTATGCTCAGCGGATATACGGCCAGACTGCCGAGACGGGCACCTGAGCCCGTAGAGCTGACTGTTAGCGTGCTCAGAGGCTTCGTAGGAAAGACGATATTGGTCTGGCAGTAGCGTCCGCCCTCAGCATCGAATACCTCTATGCTAGCATTATCAACAAAGATACGCAGTTTGTGGCTTTTACGCTTGGGTAGAGGAGAATAAGCTACTGCAGGGAACTTATCCGAGAAGTTCACAATGCCGCTCTTGCTACGGTCGCAGGCCATCTGCCCCTTGCTGAGGTCTAGACGAATGTCGAAGTATTCTCCATTCTCGTTGCTGAGCTTGAGGCTCAGTTCCTTGGCTTTGCCACTCTCTACTTCCACAAGTAGCTCGTAGCGTCCGTCGGCAGGTAGTTGATAGCTCTTGCCCTTGGCCGATAGGCTGCTAGAGCCATAGCGACGTACTTTGCCACGCAGAGTCTCTACACTAGACACAGGCTGTACAGAGAGATAATGCTCACCATCCTCGCCTAGATATAGGCCGAGGGTACGAGGGAGTGTCATAGCAGAGCGGAACTGCTTGCTAGGTGTCAGTGTCGCATATTCCCAGTTGCTCATCCAGCCAATCACTATAGGCGCTCCGGGGGCATTGTGCCAGCTAACAGTAGCATAGTGGTCTTTGCCGTAGTCTACCCACTTAGTCGTGGAGCCTGGGGTTTTGGTCGTAAAGCTCTTGCCATCGAAGTCGCCCACGAAGTACTGCATAGCGCTACCGCCATTAGGGCCACCAGGATTGAGGTTACATATGAGTACCCAGCGACGCTCCTCTGTACCCTTGACAGGTAGCTCTATAAGGTCGGGACACTCCCATACGCCACCATGCGCACCATAACCAGCACCGAAGCTACTAGCATAGCTCCACTCCTTGAGGTTGGTAGAGGTGTAGAACTGCATCTCCTGCCCTACGGCTAGTATCATCACCCAGCGCTTGCTAGGTGTGTGCCATATCACCTTGGGGTCTCTAAAGTCAGCGAAAGGCATTGCCAGCACGGGGTTGCCCTCGTACTTGGTGAAGCTACGCCCACCATCGGTACTATAGGCTAGACTCTGTGTCTGACGCTCACGTGCCGAGGTATAGAAGGCTACCACGGCATTATGCCCAAAGCCTGCGGTGTTGTCCTTGTCGACCACTGCAGAGCCACTAAATATCATGCCATGTACATCAGGGAATAGAGCCGTAGGCTGCTGCTCCCAGCGTACGAGGTCGAGACTAGTAGCATGTCCCCACGATAGATTGCCCCATGTAGAGCCATAGGGATTAGCCTGATAATATAGGTGATAGATGCCATCTAGATAAAACATCCCATTAGGGTCATTCATCCAGCCGAGTTGTGGGGCGAAGTGATAACTGGGGCGATAAGGGTCTGGCGCTATCGTATAACTATCACTCTGCTTTAGCTGAGACCATACTACAGCCGAGTCGGGCACGCCTAGAGCGTAGAGTGCAGTGATATCTCCTATCTCCGTAAGGTCTACGGGCATCGTATACTCTACCTTAGTCTGGGCTAGACGGGCGCTGATGCTACTGAGTTCTTTATTACCAGATACGAAGCGTAGGTGTGCCTCGGGAGCCGAGTCCTGCATAGGGAGCAAGAGGTAGCGCTTCGTCTTATCTAGTCTAATAAGGCTGTGCTTATCCCCTAGAGGCTGACGGCTCAGCTCTCCGCTCTGGCTATAGGCCGTAGTGGCGAGCACTGCCCCTAGGGCAATGCTCAGTATTGTCTGTTTGTTTGTCATATTCTGTTAGGATTAGAAGCTGCCGTAGCCAGCGTTTTGGGTATAGCGGTTGCCCGAGAACTTATACTGGTTCAGTGGGATAGGATAGTACTCGTCGCGTCCCTTGACAAAGCGAGAGTCACGATAGTATACTCTCTGGTCTCGCTCTACCTCGAAGTACTTGTTCATAGTTTCGGCTGCTATACCCCAGCGTACTAGGTCGAAGAATCGGTCGCCCTCTAGAGCCGTCTCTAGGCGCATCTCGTGTCTGAGAGCACGGCGTGCGTAATCCTGCGTCCATGCATTAGCAGGATACTCGTTGATGAGGTACTTGGCAGCATAGCCATTGAAGTTGGGGTAAGTAGCAGCATCACCCGCCTTGGGTGTCCAGGCCTTAACCATCTGGCTATTCTTAGCACGCACTCGTATTTGATTGATAAGCGTACGTGCCTCCTCTAGCTGTCCTAGCTCTATCAGAGCCTCGGCACGCCATAGTAGCACGTGTGCATAGCGTATTACCTGCCAGTTTAGACCCGAGGCACCCCAGGGCCAACCCTTATACATATCGGGACTCTCGGGCGATAGCCAGAAACGCTTCACAGAGTGGTAGCCATATGTACCTCTATCACGTACCCACGTAGCGAGATAGGGCGTCTCTGGGTAGGTCTTCCAACGCACGTTGGGGCGACCTACTACGAAGTCTAGGCGTGGGTCTACATTACTATCAATGTTGTTATTAACAGCCTTATCCCCTACGAAGGTGATGAGGTCGTAGTGCTTGCCATTGAAAGACCCATCTAGGAGGGGTAGCCCCTGAGCGTCTGTCTGATAAGCATCCACGAGGTTTTGGCTAGGCAGGTAGAAGCCATCCCCAGAGTAAGGTCCTTGTGGTGTATTGAGGAGCATGCTCCAGTTGATACGCCCTGCAGGCTCAGACGAGCCGTCATTCATGGTGTACTGCACGGCCCAGATGCTCTCGGAGCCATTCTCGTATGCCATCAGGTCCAGGTGCTGGAAGTCGCTCAGTAGCTGGTAGCGTCCTGAGTTGATAACCTGACCTGTAAGGTCTACGACACGTTGTAGTAGAGCCTTATCGATATTGCTGACGCTGTGGTCCTGTGGATTCTGCTGATAAGCTCGGTACAGATTTACCTTAGCAGCATAGGCAGTAGCCATATATTTATTGATACGGCCTAGATCGCTGTGGCTCTCGGGGAGAACTTTGGCAGCCTCCTCTAGGTCTGTAGCTATCTTGCCTAGTAGCTCATCACGGCTAAACTCGCCGTTGGGTATAGCGGCATAGTCCTGCTCGTCTACGCTCTCCTCGATCCATACGATCTTGTTGTACATACGTACAAGCTCGAAGTAGAAGTGCCCTCTAAGAGCCTTCATCTCTGCGATGCGCACCTGGCGGTTAGGTATCTCGCTATCACTGGCAGCGTTGAGGACACGCAGGGCAGCATTACAGCGGCGTACGCTAGAGTAGAGGTGAAACCACTTGGCGTCTAGATTGCCGTTGAGTGGGTCTACCGTATAGGTCTCTATGCGGTGTATGTCGTGTATGTCGCCTGTACCACCGCCACCTTTGTAAGCATTATCGGCTCGTACTTCGCCATAGCTCCAGTTGGTAGTAGGATGCTGTGTAGCATCGCCCTGAGTGGTCCCCATCTGAGCGCTATAGGCAGCAGTGATAAGCTGGTCTACACCCTGAGGCGAATTGAGGATAGCCTCGCTCAGTACCCCCTGTGGCTTCTGGTCGAGGAAGTCGGACTCACGGCAACTCACTACGAGTGTGCTGGCAGCTAGTGCGAGGGCTATATATCTTTTGGTTTGCATATAATAATTCGTTTTAGCTTGTATTAGAACCCGAAGGTTAGTCCTAGTGTAAAGGTACGTGGCAGTGGATAGGGATAACCTAAGCCCTCTGGGTCAGCACCTGAGTAGCCCGTGAGGGTGAAGAGGTTTTGCCCCTGTACGAAAACACGAGCATGGCTCATCCCCAAGGTCTTGAGTACAGACTGAGGAATAGTGTAGCCTAGCGTTAGTGTCTTGAGGCGGATATAGGAGCCATCCTCGATGAAGTAGTCCGAGCCACGACTCTCGTTGTTGGTATCTACAGCAGATACCGCTGGGATATCACTATTATACACGCCTGTACGCTCATACTCCTGCCAAGCGCTTACAGCGTCTAGGAGCTTCGTAGAGTGGTTACCCGTCCAGAGGGCGAAGAAGTCAGTGTAGAACTTAGAGTTGTTCCACGCATCACGTACTACACCATTGAAGAACATCGAGAGGTCGAAGCCCTTGTACGAGGCCGATAGGTTAAGCCCTCCCATGAGCTTAGGCTGGTCGCTACCTAGATATACGCGGTCCGAAGCGTTGATAACCTTATCACCATTGGTGTCGGCGTAGCGGATACGACCTACTGCAGGTGAGCCGAGCTCTATCGTATAGGCCTGCTTGTACTCGTCTACCTCCTGCTGAGTGCGGAAGATGCCGTCCGTACGATGCCCGAGCCATGCCCCTAGAGGTAGGCCAACGTTGGTAATATCTACGCCATTACCAGCACCGAAGGTATAGTACACTGCTTCGGGTAGATACGTGATTTTATTGCGGTAATGCGAGAGGCTTAGGCCTACTTCATAGCTGAAGTCGCCACGCCTATCACGCCAAGTCAGAGAGGCCTCTAGACCACGGTTATTCATACCGGCACTATTCTGATAAGAGTAACCACCCTCCCCGATAACACCTGCATAAGGAGGCTGATAGAGCATATCGCGGGTATCCTTATTATAGTAGTCTAGGCTCAGCTGTAGCTTGTTGTCTAGTAGGCTAGCATCCAGACCTAGGTTGACCTGCTCGGTCTCCTCCCAGCGTAGCGCAGGGTTACCACGGTGGAAGCGGATAGCACCCACTGCTAGCGTAGAGCCATCGCCAGAGAGGTTGTAGCCTACCTCGTTTTGTCTATTAGCATAGAGGTTGTAAGTAGCCGAGTTGTCTATCTGGTCGTTACCATTGATACCCCACGAGGCGCGTAGCTTGAGCTCATCGAACCACTTGTTTAGCACCGAGGCAAACTTCTCCTTATTGATACGCCAGCCCGCAGAGATAGATGGGAATACCCCAGCATTGTTGTATCGGCCAAAGCGAGACGAGGCATCACGACGCACAGTCAGCGAGGCTAGATAACGGTCGGCATAGCTCCAGTTGAGTTTACCGAAGTAAGAAGTCATCGCATACGAGCCTGCAGTACCGCTAGAGCTACGACCCATAGTAGAGGCATCTAGATAGCGATAGTTGGTATCCTCTAGCGTAAAGCCGGAGCCATAGCCACGGAGGTTATCCCCTCTATTATGGCGGTACTCACCACCGAGTAGGGCCGAGAGCTGATGCTGTCCTAGCTCGATGCGGTAGTTAAGGGTATTGGTCCAGAGCCAGTCTAGGTTGGTCTCGTTGCGAACAGTAAGCTCGTTCTTGTCTACATTGCGAGCGCCCTCACGCCACTTGGGTACGAAGTCGGTGTGGTTGGCCGTGAAGTAGTTTATCCCGAAGGTAGAGCGCAGTGTGAGATTTTTGATAGGCTCAGCCTCGATGAAGGCGCTACCGAAAAGGCGCCAGTGTACGTGGCTGTTATTAAGCTGATTGTCAGTCAGGCGAATGAGGTTGGGCTTGTCCCCAAGGATATCGACGTATCCGCCTGCATATCCGCCCTGCTCGTCGTAGACAGGTATAGCGGGATGCTGAGCGATAGACATCTCCTCGATACCCCCAGGATGGAAGATATGCGTCCAGCGATTAACTGAGAAGCTCTCCCCTACGCGCAGGCGATTATCGAGGAAGCGATATTCCGAGGATAGACGTGTATTGAAGCTCTGGTAGTTACTATTACGGATAAGGCCGTCTTGGTCGATGAAGTTGATGCTGAGCGATGAGTTGTGGTCGTCTCCGCCCTTAGAGAGGGTCAGGTTGTAGTTTTGCATCATAGCCGTGCGGTAAATCTCCCGAGCCCAGTCTGTATTACCTGGGCGTATGGTGATGCCGTCTTGATTGTAGTACGACTCCTGCAGTACAGGTTTGTCCCCATTGCCATAGACGAGGCTATTAGGTGTCTTGCCGAAGGAATACTTGCTAGCCTGCCAATAGACCTCACCCCACTGATTAGCATCTAGTAGGTCTAGACCAGATACGAAGGTCTGTGCCGAGGCGGAGGCAGAGAAGTCTACTTTGAGCTTGCCCTTCTTGCCCTTCTTAGTCGTGATAACGATAACGCCATTAGCAGCCTGTGCTCCGTAGATGGCTGCCGAGGCAGCGTCCTTGAGGACCTGTATGCTCTCTACGTCTCCGCTAGAGAGGATAGAGCCGATGTTGTCGCGCGTCATCATACCGTCTACGACATAGAGCGGAGAGGAATTGTTGATGGTCGTTAGACCGCGTACCTGTACCGAGATACCGCCACCACCAGGGGCTCCGTCGGTAGAGATATTCATCCCCGACACACGTCCCTGCAGACTAGAGAGCACGTTACCGGTAGGGATATCGGCTACGTCCTTCATCTTCACTACAGATACCGAGCCCGTAAGGTCTTTTTTGCGCTCAGAGGTATAGCCTGTTACGACCACTTCGTTGAGGGTCTTCTGGTCCTCTCTGAGTACTACACGATAGCTAGACTCAGCCCCGAGACGCAAATGCTCTGTGGTATAACCAATATACGAAATGCGTAGAGGCTTATTACCCGACACCTCTAGAGAGAAACGACCATCGAGGTCTGTGATAGCGCCCGTAGTACTGCCCTCCTGCTGTACGCTAGCACCGATGATGCTCTCGCCCTTCTCGTCTAGGACTTGCCCTGTGACACGACGCTTGCTCTGTGGGGCTTGCTGTGGCTCGGCTCCCTGACGAGTGATAACAATAGAGCGCTCAGAGACAAGCTCGTGGCGTAGGTTCTGCTCTGCCAATAGGCGACGCAGCAACTGACCTACCTCTACATCTCGTTCGTTGAGGGTGATGCGCTTGCTAGTATCGAGGATACCCTCCTGATAAGAGAAGCGATAGGGTGTCTTTTTCTCCAGCTCGGTCAGCACTTCTTTGAGCGTAACCTGCTTAAGGTTGAGCTGTACTCGTGCTGTTTGTGCCGATAGGGTCATCCCAGACCCTAGTAGTAGGGCAAGGCTCGCTTGCCTTACACTTCGTCGCATTCGTTTGTTCATGCTATTATGTTTGTTAGTTACTTGTCCTTATCTGAGCTAGTAATAGTAGCTAGTGGGTGCAATATAATAAAGCCCCCACTAAAAACATCACTACTACTAACTATTTACTAAGCCTCAGAGTCTTTTTATTAAGTCCTCAGAGGTATAGTCTCGTAGTGTAAGACACAGGTTAATCCCAAACGTACCATACCCAGAGAAAATAATGAAAGACTATTAGGTCGAAGGTCCGCCTAATAGGTCGACAAGTGTCTGCCTACCGAGTCGCCACTTGTCGACCTACTAGGCGGCCAAGCGGCCACCTATAGAGTAATCAATCGTACAGTAACTAGTGTACACAGACAGATCTTACATGAGACTCTTGACACCTACCCTCATACGCAAACAGCCCGCTCTCTAGAGCGGGCTGTGGCAACCTAATAGGTGGACAAGTAAGGACCTAATAGGCTTTAATCAAATACTTAACGCTTAGCGTTTGGCGCTATCTAGTCGCAGGGTAAAGGCTGCTAAGTATAGCACGCCTACCAGCATAACAAGGACGGCTCCGAGCTGACCCATCAGGTCGCTAGCATAGCCCATCAGTAGCGGGAATACCGTACCACCGAAGATACCCATTATCATGAGTCCGCTGATCTCGTTCTTACGCTCAGCATCCTGCCCGAGTGCGTTAGCAAAGACAATGGGGAAGATATTGCTATTGCCTAAGCCTACCAAAGCGATAGCTATATAGAGCAAGGTCTGATTGGTACTCGTCGCTAGCAAGGCCATAGAGGCTAGCATCATCGCTACGCTAATGCCAAAGAATAGACGACTAGACATACGCTGCAGGAGAATAGAGCCAAGGAAGCAGCCAGCCGTACGGAAGATAAAGTACAGCATTGTGGCGAAACTAGCATCATCAAGGCTTACGCCTAGGCGCTCCATCAGAATCTTGGGCGCTACTGTATTGGTCCCCACGTCTATGCCCACGTGGCACATGATACCCACGAAGCATAGGAGTATCGATGGACGACCGAGCAGGCGCAGACAGTCTAGCATATTGACGCCCTCACTACGGCTCTCCTGCTCTAGACGCGTACTCCCAAGTGCCAATACGCTCAGCACACCTATCACGGTATAGACGGGGAAGAGTATGCGCCAGCCCAAACCTAGCTCGGGGATAGCCTGAGTAGCACCCCATGACGCTATTAGTGGAGCGAGGAAGGAGGCTATGGCCTTGACAAACTGCCCGAAAGTGAGACTACTGGCGAGCTTGTCGGCGCTGATTAGATCGCTTAGCAAGGGGTTGAGCGAAGTCTGCATGATAGCATTACCGATACCGAGGAGCGAGAAGCTCAGGAGCATAATCGTGTAGCTACCCCCGAAGATAGGCAACATCAGTGAGGCTACCGTAACGATAAGGCTCAGCAAAACGGTATTCTTGCGCCCAATCTTATTCATCAGCATGCTCGTAGGTACCGAGCAGAGGAGGAACCAGAAGAATACGAGCGAGGGGAAGAGGCTCGCCTCACTATCCGAGAGGCCGAGGTCCTTCTGCACATAGTTGGAGGCTATGCCCACAAGGTCTACAAAGCCCATAGCGAAGAAGCTCAGCATCACTGCCCCGAGCGTAAGCAGACCCGTAGTGCCTGCCGTTTTATTTGTATTAGTCATATATATTACTTGTTATTGCTTTATCTTAATCTCTATTCCCATAGCGCGGCGCACAATCTCTAGCGCCTCTGGCAGGTTGTCCTCGGGTAGCGTCCCTGTGAAGAGGCTTCGCCCTCGCTGAGCATCGTACTCTAGACTGACTCCATAGCGCTTTTCGATAGCCGAGAGGACAGACGAGAGGGGCACGTCCGTAAAGACTAGCTCTCCCTGTATCCAGGCCTTATCAGAGCCTGCCTGCTGGCTCTCGTGCACCTCTATGCTATGCTTAGTTTTATCGTAGACTGCATACTCTTGTGGGCGCAGATAGACCTCCTCTTTTTGCCCAGATACTCCTAGAGCTACCCTGCCTTCGTCAAGGTCTATACGTACATAGGGCTCGTTGTCTAGTGCTCGTAGATGGAAGCGAGTACCTAGTACACGTATCGAGAGATTGCCCTGCTGTAGCACGAAGGGGCGCTTAGCATCACTAGCTACATCGAAATAGGCCTCGCCCTCGAAGCGTACCGAACGCTTATCAAGGCCAAAGTCCTCGGGGCGATAGCTCAGCTGCGAGTGTTCGTTGAGCAACACTCTAGAGCCATCTGGGAGGGTGATACTACTACGCTGGCGATACTCGGTAGTCATAGCTATAGCCCCAGTCTCGTAGTTTGCCCCACGCCACCACTGATACACATTGAGTAGCAATAGTAATGGCACGAGAGCGGCCGCGGCCCATAACAGATAGCGTTGCACTGGCCGTGTAGCATTCGTAGGCTGTAACTGCTCTGCGGTCGCTCGCTCTTCCTGCTCGGCATTGATGGCTCTATGTAGGCGTTCTAGTCCATCGGGATTCAACTCGGACTCGCCCTCATAACTCATCCATAGTGCCTCTAGATGCTCAGCCAAGTCCTCATCCGAGCTCTGCTCTAGATACTGCCGAAGTTCCTCTAGCTGGGCGGGGCTCAACTCGCCCCGCAGCTGGCGCTGTATCAAGTTTCTCATCACAATAATACCTCTTTTATATGCATAGACACAGCTAGTACCCTAAAAGTCCCATAAGCTGAGCAAAAATAATATCGCTAGGTAGCCCCGCTCGCTCAGTTTGCTGCGCAGACTGCGCAAGCCTAGGGAGAGTTGATTTTTGACTGTTTGCTCGCTAAGACCGAGATGGCTAGCGATATCTTTGTTCGACATATCCTCTAGACGGGATAGGCGTAAGATGCGTGCCTGGGCTGGTGGCAATTCGCCCAGAGCCTCATCGAGTTGCTGTACAAACTCCTCATAGCTAAAGCGCCCCCCAGCCTCCTCCTCACCCAAGGCATCGAGGTAGTCGATGTAGTCTTCGTAGGTAGCCGAGCTAGCAAGCGTACGATAGGCATTGATAATCTTATTGCGTGCTGTAGTAAAGAGAAAAGCCCGCAAGCTATCAGTCTGTCGGATTTGCTCTCGATGTCGCCACAACTGTACGAAGGCGTCCTGGACAATCTCCTCGGCGTCCTCACGACTACGACAGAGTTGTATACAAAAGCCCATCAGACGACGAGCATACAGGCGGTACAGCTCATCGAAGGCGTGCGTAGAGCCTCTGCGGAGCATATCCAAGAGCAGAGGCTCGGGGGAGGAATGGAGCCTTTCTATATTCATTGCTTACGCTTTATGAAGGCAAAGATACAGTTCTATCCGCTTAAGTCATACTCTCGATATAAACAATGCAATAAAGGGATAGTCTACGAAGCATGTTAGCATAGCACAGCTCTTTCTTCGTAACCAAACTTGCTTTTTAACGACCATAAGTACCCTCGAGCTCTAGAGCAAGATCTTCCCATCTATTCATCACGCTATCCTGCTCGTCCTTGAGCGCTTGATAACGACTGAACAGTTCTTCGGTTTGTTCGCTAGATAAGCGCTCCTCTATACTACGTAGTTCGTTGTCTATGGCTTCGCTGCGCTCTTCGCATTGCTTGAGTTCGCGTTCTAGGGCACGGCGTCGCTTGCTCTCTTCCTTCTGCTCGGCATAGTTTTGCGCTCCTATGCTGTTGGTGCTACTCATAGCGTTCTGCACCTCGGTAGCACGGGGATTGCTCTGAGCCTCCTCTAGGTCGCGTTTGTGTAGCCAGTCGTAGATACCTCCCATATGTTCGGTAACGCGGCCTTGCTTAAATTCGTAGATACGACTAACTAGACCGTCTAGAAACTCTCGGTCGTGCGATACCAAGATAACAGTACCGTCAAAGCGAGCGATGGCCTCTTTGAGCACTTCTTTGGAGCGTATATCTAGATGATTGGTAGGCTCGTCGAGGATGAGTAGGTTGGCGGGGCGTAGTAGTAGCTTGATAATAGCTAGACGGCCACGTTCGCCACCACTGAGGACAGATACTTTCTTCTCACTCAGCTCACCACCGAACATAAAGGCGCCCAATAGGTCGTTAATCTTGGTGCGTATATCCCCCTCGGCCTCTCTGTCTATAGTCTCATATACGCTGAGGGTATTGTCCAGCTCCTGCGACTGGTTCTGCGCAAAGTATCCGACCTCTACCTGATGCCCTAGCTCTAGCTTGCCTTGGTAGTCGCTGACCTCGCCCATGATGCACTTTATCATAGTCGATTTCCCCGAGCCATTCTTACCCACGAAGGCTACTTTCTCCCCTCGCTTGATAGTCATATTGACACTAGAGAAAACCGTATGCTCGCCATAGGACTTACCGAGGTCCTCTGCGACGACGGGATAGGCGCCGGAGTGTGTAGCCGGTATGAATCGGAAGTGCATAGCCCTACGGTCTATCTCGTCTAGCTCTATCCGCTCTACTTTCTCTAGCTGCTTCAGACGACTCTGCACCTGCACGGCTTTGGTCGCCTTATAACGGAAGCGTTCGATAAAGTCTTCGGTCTCTTGGATGCTCTTCTGCTGATTCTCGTAGGCCCGACGTTGCTGCTCTAGTCGCTCCTCACGTAGCTGCACGTAGTGCGAGTAGTTGGTCCTATAGTCGTGTATGCGCCCCAGCTCTATCTCTATAGTGCGTGTAGTCGTAGCGTCCAGGAAAGCTCTATCGTGCGATATCAGTAGTAGAGCCGCACTGCCCTGAGCGATGAAACGCTCTAGCCAACGTATAGACTCTATGTCTAGGTGGTTGGTAGGCTCGTCGAGGAGTAAAACATCGGGACGCTGTAGGAGTATCTTGGCTAGCTCTATACGCATTCTCCAACCTCCGCTAAAGCTAGAGCTTTGGCGTTGGAAGTCGCTACGCTCGAAGCCTAGTCCCATCAGCGTGCGCTCTATATCGGCATGGTAACTGCCGTTGCTATTGATACTGAGTTCATCACTACGCTGGCTATAGCGGGCTATGAGCTCTGCATAATCTTCGCTATCGTAGTCTGTGCGCTCTGCCATCTCTGCGGCCAGAGCGTCTACTTCGTCTTGCAGCTGCCGTAGATGCGCGAAGACCTGCTCGCACTCCTCGTAGATAGTCAGACCATCGGTGTGCTGCATCACCTGCGGCAGATACCCTATGCGCAGACCTTTAGGCTTGTCTATCGAGCCTGTGCTAGGACTGTCTAGCCCTGCTATTAACTTGAGTAGGGTAGACTTACCGGCTCCATTTTTACCTGTTAGGGCAATGCGCTCTTTGGCTGAGATAACGAACGAAACATCGCTAAAAAGGGTGAAGCTACCGAAAGTGACAGAAACCTTATTTATCGAAATCATTACTTGTAATCTGGGTAAAGAAGATATTGACTACGTTTGAGCTTGTAATGCTCTAGTGCTGGGAGCCAAGTAGCTCTAATATCCTGGGCGCTCATCCCTCTGCGTAGCATCGGCAATATGCGTTTATTCCCCATCAGGAGTGAGAACATTTGGTTCTGATTGACTAACTCTAATCCTTGTCTCTGGGCTACACTATAGTAGTGTACTAGTAGGCTTAGGTCAATAGTCCCTTTCTCCATACTGTGCTGCCTTAGATCTATTCCGTAAGACTTGCGTCCCTTGTGTCTTGGGTTGAGGTCTGCACCACGGCGTGGCTCTGGTATGTAGAGATACTTGCCGAAGGCCTTGTGTGGATAGCTGATGGACTGGAAAGGGAGGTCTGTGCCACGTCCAACGCTCATTATAGTAGCCTCGAAGATACATAGCGAGGGGTATAGCTCTATAGACTTGCTATTAGGTAGGTTAGGGCTCGGAGGGATAGGGAGTGCGTATGGTTGTCCGTGGGTCCACCCTGTCATAGGCACTACGCTGAGCTTGCACTGGCGCTTGCCACTGGTGAGCCAGCCCTCGCCATTGATCATACGAGCCAGTTCTCCCACGGTCAGCCCGTGAGCAATGGGTATAGGGTGAATACCGACAAAACTACGGCAATCGGCCTCTAATATAGGCCCGTCAATAAAGTCATTAGGATTGGGCCTATCGGCGACTATTACCTCTTGCCCATATTCGGCGGCAGCATCCATCAGATAGTGCATAGAGCTAATGTAGGTATAGAAGCGCAGCCCTACATCCTGAATATCGAAGAGCAAGACATCTACATTCTCTAGCATCGCCTTGGTTGGGCGCTTGTGCTTGCCGTATAGGCTGACAATAGGCAGACCCGTCTTGTCGTCAATATCACTGCGTACACGTTTGCCTGCATCGACATTGCCACGGAAGCCGTGCTCGGGGACGAAGATTTTACTGATAGCTACCCCTTGGCTCAATAGGGTGTCTAGTAGGTGTGTCTGTCGTGGACCTACTACAGAGGACTGATTGACCATAAGGCCGACACGCTTGTCCCTAAGGAGCGGTAGTAGTAGCTCCATGCGCTCGCTACCCATACGTATCTGAGCGATCAGAGACTGTAGGCTTAGCAATAGGAGGGCGATGAGCAAGATATATCTGCGGGTGGTAAATATGTGCACTATAATATAAGTCTGGGTTGAAGTGGTAATAGGGCCAAGCGAGGTACTGCGCTTAGTGGTCTATCTTGACGCGTACGGCTGCGACCTCTTGGTCTATGAAGATAGAGGCGAGTCCCTCGAATTTGTCGGGGCACTCTGTAGTACGGTAGCTAATGCTAGCCCCCTTGCTGAGTCTACGGTCCATCTCGGGATGGCGTGCTAGATAATCGCAGAGCGAGTGCGCTACTAGTTCGCCCTGAGAAATCAGCGTAATACCCTTGGGGAGATATTGCTCGATTTTGGGGCGAAGCAGTGGGTAGTGTGTACAGGCTAATACGATACTGTCAATACGTTCGTCACGGCTGAGGAGCTGGTCTAGATATAGTTGTACGAAGTAATCGGCACCAGGAGACGCACTCTCGCCATACTCTACGAGAGGGACCCACATAGGGCAGGCTTGCTCGTGTACCGTAATGTCTGGGAAGAGTTTCTGCAGCTCTAGCTGGTACGAATGTGCCGAGACAGTCCCAGGTGTAGCTAGTACTCCGATGTGCCCACTAGTCGTAGCATTACCTACCACCTCGGCTGTAGGGCGTATTACTCCGAGTACACGGCGTGTAGGGTCTTCGCTGATGGGTAGGTAGCGTTGTTGTATCTCACGTAGAGCTTTGGCCGAGGCCGTGTTGCAGGCCAAAATGACCAGCGGACAGCCTTCGTCAAAGAGATAGCGCACCGCCTCTGTGGTAAAGTCCCTGATGACATCGAAGGAGCGTGTACCATAGGGCGAACGAGCATTATCCCCCAGATAAATGAAATCGTATTCGGGCAAAAGACGCCGTATCTCTGAGAGTATTGTTAGTCCTCCATAGCCAGAGTCGAAGACGCCTATGGGTGCTAATTTAGACATAGCTAACAGTGCTTTAGGTGTTTGAGTATTTGTGAGGCAGCCAGTACGCTAGTACGTTCTCTACCGAGGCGTAGCTGTAGCTCCTCGAGGCTATCGAGCTGAGCCTGCCGAGCAGGGCTATCCTCTAGTAGTGGTGCTAGGGCTTGCCTAATGCCAGCTACTGATACCTCTGCCCCAATTAACTCAGGGACAGCTAGGCGATCTAGTATTAGGTTTACGAGAGATATATATCGGACACTAAATAGATGGTCAAAGACCCAGCGGGCTATACGTTGCCCTCCCATACGGTAGAGTACTACCTGTGGAGTGCCTAGGAGAGCCGTCTCTAGCGTGGCTGTTCCTGAGGTTACCAGTGCGGCACGGCTCTGGCGTACTAGCTGATAGGTCTCACCGAAGCGTAGCTCTACCTCTGGGTAATCTCGGAGGTAGGGGGCATAGTCCTCGGCGCTTAGCCCAGGGGCACCAGCGACCACTAGGCGGTACTTGTCTCTGTAGGGCTTTGTTGCCGAGAGCATGAGACCGAGATTGCTAGATAGCTCCTGCCGACGACTGCCAGCTAGGAGTGCTATCTGCGCCAGCTCGTGCCGGGAGCTCTCCAGGCAGTCTAGCGTAGCGTCTACGCAGGGGTTCCCCACATAGCTACAGGCAAGGCCACGTGTAGCGAAGTATTCCTCCTCGAAGGGCAGTATGCAGAGCATTAGGTCTACGTAGCGACGGAGTGTCTTGATGCGCCAAGGCTTCCAGGCCCATAGCTTGGGAGCTATATAGTAGTGGATGGGGCAAGAGAGCCTACGCTTGACAAAGGGGAGTATATACTCAGCATTGAAGCCTGCGAAGTCTACAGGTATAACTACATCAGGCCCAAAGGCGAGCATTGCCTCCTGCACTCTACGGCCAGCACGACGTATAGCCCCTAGATTACGCAATACAGGGAGTATGCCCATAAAGGCAAGCTCCCTATAATGTATTATGGGCTCTACACCCGCTGTCGCTGCCATTAGGTCTCCCCCTACAAAGGCAAATGTTGCCTCATGGTCTTGAGCTTGTAGGGCCTGTATCAGCCGACTAGCGTGCAGATCTGCCGAAGCCTCACCGACGACTATGAAGTAGCGCATACGTCTTTGCTTCTCTTGATGCTCGTAGTATTAGGCGTTTATAGGCTCTGCAGCTAGGCTGGTAAGAGCTGTGTAGTCTGTATGGTCGAGCATCAGTGGGGTGAGCGTAGCATAACCGCTACGGAGTAGCTCTACATCCGTATCTCCCCTCTGCTCTGGTGGCATAGCTTGGTAGCCTGTCATCCAGTATATCTCTTGTCCGCGTGCGTTGCGGCTAGGCATCCACTCGTCTACAAAGCGACTTACAGCCTGACGGCATACACGTAGACCAAGGGGCTTTTCTTTGGGGACATTGAGCGAATAGAGCACACCACTGGGTATCGGATGCTCTAGGATATGGCGCACTACACGCTCGGTCAGTGCCAAAGCATCACCAAAGTCGGGACGCTCTGCCACATCGTCGAGCGATACTGCTAGAGCAGGCAGACCTGCTATAGTAGCCTCCTTAGCAGCTCCGATGGTCCCTGAGTAATGGACACAGATACCATCGTTGCTCCCGTGGTTGATACCAGATACGACAAGTGTCAGTGCCGTCTCGGCAAAAAGTGTCCCGAGGGCCAGCTTAACGCAGTCCGCAGGAGTAGCATCTACACTGTATATTGTTAGGTTAGGTTCACTATAGCGATGCTTGAGGCGCAGAGGCATTGTCGTACTAATAGCCGAGGAATAGCCCGATCGTGGACCATCAGGAGCCACTATCGTAACTTCACCAAGAGCCATCAAACGCCTTGCCAGCTCTTGTATACCTGGGGCGCGGAAGCCATCGTCGTTGCAGAGGAGGAAATGCAGAGCCTTACTCATTGCTATCCCCCACAATCTCTTTTAGCTTAACGGAAAAGCTTAGAGCCATATACGAGGGTACTACCGTTTGATAGCCACGGGTGATACCACTCTCGCCATAGGCCAGGTACCAAGGAACTACGACGATAGCTTCGTCGCCTACAGCCATATTCTGTAGGGCTATAGCCATGCCGTCTATCATACCAGCTGAGGCACGCTTGACGGCCATGGGGGGGATAATGCTGGCGTCAGCTATATTCTCGTTGTTGTCAAAAACGATACCATCCAGCAGATAAGCTGCACGATAATACATACGGATATAGTCTGTGGCTTTGGGCTTCTGACTACGGTCGGTAGCCTTTTGGGTCCACTTCATATAGACGTATCGGTCCTCGAAAGCTCCGGGTATGCTTACGCGCTCGTAACCTGTAGAATCTTTGTAAGCAAGGAAGGCCTTTTCGCTCGCGCTACGGCGTTCCTTGGCTGTATCGATAGTTTCGGCACAGCTAGCCAGCAGTACTGCCCCTAGAGACAGCACTGCAGCTGCTAGCTTGCTTGAGATTGAGCGTACACTCATGATGCTTGGGTTTAATTATACTAACTTGCGCAGGAGGCTCTTCATAGATACCTGCTCGCCGATGAAGCGAGAGAGCTCGCTGATGGCGATACGCTCCTGAGCCATCGTGTCTCGGTGGCGAATTGTAACTGTATTGTCCTCCATCGTCTGGTGGTCTACCGTGATGCAGAAAGGTGTGCCAATAGCATCCTGACGGCGGTAGCGCTTGCCGATGCTATCCTTTTCGTCGAGCTGACAGTTGAACTCGAAGCGTAGCTCGCTTACAATCTCACGAGCTTTGTCGTCTAGTCCGTCCTTACGTACCAGAGGCAGCACTGCTAGCTTCACGGGTGCAAGGGCTGCGGGCAGGCGTAGCACAGTACGTACATCGCCGCCCTCTAGCTGCTCCTCGTCGTACGAGCCACACATCAAGCTAAGGAACATACGGTCCACGCCTATAGAGGTCTCGATAACGTAGGGGACATAGCTCTGGCCTAGCTCAGGGTCGAAGTACTGTATCTTCTTACCGCTAAACTCTTCGTGACGCTTGAGGTCAAAGTCTGTACGGCTGTGGATCCCCTCTACTTCCTTGAATCCAAATGGCATCTCGAACTCTATGTCTGTAGCTGCGTTGGCATAGTGTGCGAGCTTCTCATGGTCGTGATAGCGATACTTGGCATCACCGAGGCCGAGGGCCTTGTGCCACTTCAGACGTGTCTCCTTCCATTTGGCGAACCACTCTAGCTCTTCGCCTGGACGCACGAAGAACTGCATCTCCATCTGCTCGAACTCACGCATACGGAATATGAATTGGCGAGCTACAATCTCGTTACGGAAGGCTTTACCGATCTGAGCAATACCAAATGGTATCTTCATACGTCCGGTTTTCTGCACATTGAGGTAGTTGACGAAGATACCCTGTGCTGTCTCGGGGCGTAGATATACCTTCATGGCGCCATCGGCAGTAGAGCCCATCTCGGTAGCGAACATCAGATTGAACTGACGTACCTCCGTCCAGTTGCGGCTACCACTTACAGGACATACGATCTCTTGGTCAATGATAATCTGGCGTAGCTCCTCTAGGTTGCTATCATTGAGGGCCTTGCTGAAGCGATCGTGCAGTGCGTCCCACTTGGCCTGATACTCTAGGACACGGCCGTTGGTAGCACGGAACTGAGCTTCATCAAAGGCATCGCCAAACTTCTTGGCCGCCTTGGCTACTTCCTTGTTTATCTTATCCTCGATTTTGGCTAGCTGTTCCTCGATGAGGACATCAGCACGGTAGCGCTTCTTACTGTCCTTATTGTCAATGAGAGGGTCATTGAACGCATCAACGTGTCCCGAAGCCTTCCAGATCGTGGGGTGCATAAAGATAGCAGAGTCGATACCCACCACATTGTCCTGAAGGAGGGTCATAGCGTCCCACCAATAACGCTTGATGTTATTCTTGAGCTCGCTCCCTAGTTGTCCGTAGTCGTAGACAGCACCTAGGCCATCGTAGATTTCTGACGAGGGGAATACGAATCCGTACTCTTTACAGTGGGATACCACTTTCTTAAACAGGTCTTCCTGCTGTGCCATATCTTGATATTCTTTGTTATAATAGTCTTGCTGGTATAGATATAACGTGGGCCTTGTGCTCTTTAGCCTGTAGACCCTCGGCTATCAAGCTACAAAAATACACAAAATCAAGCTATAAGCCGTTATCGTATCACCGCCAAGAGCCCCTAATCCCTCAACTGAAGGGCTATCCGAGACATCAAAGCAGAGACGACCTCTTGGCAGATGGAATGCTAAGAGGTCGTCTCGTGCTGCTGCTACTGTAATTAGTAGTTTAGGAAGGGGCGAATAGTAAAGGCTTCGTGTTTGAATAAGCTCATGCCATAAGCCTGGCTATCGTTGTAGTAAAAAGACCAGAAGTTAGCTTTATTACTCGTATCTCCGGTAGAGGACAGATATACACCCTCCCTTTTGAATTTCTCAAGAGTGCCCGCGATACTGAGATCTCCGTTGCCCCAAGGGAAGCCCGTTATGTGGCCTGAGGCCGAAAATTCACGTGTAATGACAAGACCCTCACGTTCCTTTGCCTGCCACCATGCCTCGTCAGATATCGTGTTTATATCTCCAGTAAAGCTTGCCCCTAGATAGACGGACTTTACCTTGAGCCTT
>JAXFXP010000015.1:0-12074 GCA_034091595.1 Porphyromonas sp. | reverse complement strand
TACGTCTTGGATATGTTCCCCTACCCCAGTGGAGCAGGGCTACATGTAGGGCATCCACTAGGCTACATTGCCTCGGATATCTTCGCACGCTATAAGCGTCTGAGAGGCTTCAATGTCTTGCACCCTATGGGCTACGATGCTTTCGGTTTGCCCGCAGAGCAGTATGCTATACAAACGGGGCAACATCCTGCCAAGACGACCGAAGTCAACACAGCACGCTACCGAGAGCAGCTCGACAAAATAGGCTTTAGCTTCGATTGGAGTCGTGAGTTTCGCACTTCGGACCCTAGCTATTACAAGTGGACACAGTGGGCTTTCGTTGAGCTTTTCAATGCCTACTACGACAAAAGCGCTGATAAGGCACGCCCTATTGCAGAGCTAATCGCACACCTCGACAGCAAGGGTACAGAGGGCTTAAACGTTGCATGCAGCGAAGAGCTAAGCTTTACGGCCGAAGAGTGGCAGTCTATGGGAGCCTCGGAGCGCAGCCAGACGCTGATGAACTATCGCCTAGCCTATCTGGGTGAAACAATGGTAAACTGGTGTGCTGCCCTAGGTACCGTCCTTGCCAATGATGAGGTCAGCGAGGGGCTCAGCGAACGCGGCGGTCATCCCGTAGAGCAGAAGCTTATGCGCCAGTGGTGTCTGCGTGTAAGTGCCTATGCCGAGCGACTCCTTAGCAGCCTAGACTGTCTACAATGGACAGAAGCCCTCAAAGAGACACAACGCAATTGGATAGGACGTAGCGAGGGAGCAGAGCTACACTTCCGCACCGAGCAAGGGGAGATACTTACTGTTTTCACCACGCGCCCAGACACTATCTACGGTGTCAGCTTTATGGTTCTTGCCCCCGAGAGCGAGCTCGTAGCAAAGCTAACGAAGCCCGAGCAGCAAGCTGAGGTAGACGAATACTTACAGGCTACCAAGCGCAAGACAGAGCGTGAGCGTATTGCTGATCGTCGTGTCAGCGGAGTCTTCACAGGCTCGTATGCCATTAACCCCATCACCGAGGAACGCATCCCTATATGGGTTAGCGACTATGTACTTGCAGGCTACGGCACCGGAGCCATTATGGCTGTACCAGCACACGACAGCCGAGACTTCGCCTTCGCCAAACATTTTGACCTTCCCATCCGCCAGGTAGTGGTCCCTGAGGGTGAGGCTGAGAGTAATCCCTCTGAGTGGAGCGAAAGCAAAGACAGCAAGGCCGGGATACTCGTTAATAGTCCTCTCATCAATGGTCTCAGCGTCCTAGAGGCACAGGCACGCATCAAAGCTGAGATCGAGGCACGTGCCATCGGGCAGGTCAAAGTAAACTACCGCCTTCGTGATGCCATTTTTAGCCGTCAACGCTATTGGGGTGAACCCTTCCCTGTGTACTATCGAGAGGGTCTCCCCGAAACACTTACACTAGATCAACTCCCCCTCTGCCTGCCCGACGTGGACAAGTTCCTCCCTACGGAGACAGGCGAGCCACCTCTCGGACGTGCCGAAGGATGGCATACGGCTGAGGGCTACCCCTACGAGCTAAACACGATGCCAGGCTTCGCAGGTAGTAGCGCTTACTACCTACGTTATATGGACCCACACAACAACGAGGCTTTGGTTAGCCCAGAGGCGAATCAGTACTGGCGTCAGGTAGACCTCTACGTCGGTGGGACCGAGCATGCCACAGGGCACCTGATCTATAGCCGCTTCTGGAACAAATTCCTATACGACCTCGGGGTTGTCTGCGAGGACGAGCCTTTCCGTCGCCTAGTGAACCAGGGCATGATACAGGGGCGTAGCAATTTCGTCTACCGTATCAAGGGTACGAACACTTTCGTTAGCTATGGGCTGAAGGACAACTACGACGTACAGCCGCTACACGTAGATGTCAACATAGTATCTAACGATAAGCTAGACCTTGAGGCCTTCAAGGCCTGGCAGCCCGACTACTGCGAGGCTGAGTTCGTCCTAGAGGATGGACAATACATCTGTGGCTGGGCTGTAGAGAAGATGTCCAAGTCTATGCACAACGTTGTAAACCCCGATACTATCATCGAGCGCTATGGTGCCGACACGCTACGTCTATACGAGATGTTCCTAGGGCCGCTAGAGCAGAGCAAGCCATGGGACACCAATGGTATCGATGGCGTACACCGCTTCCTACGCAAGCTGTGGTCTCTTTTCTGGTCTGGAGAAGAGCTACGCATCGTAGACGAGCCTGCTAGCAAGGATGAGCTTAAGGCTCTGCATAAACTCATCAAAAAGGCTACGAGTGACATCGAGGGCTTCTCCTTCAATACAAGCATCTCGGCCTTCATGATCTGTGTCAATGACTTCACTAGTATGGGCACCAAGAGCCGCGAAGCCCTGCAACCACTGCTCATCCTCCTCAGCCCCTATGCCCCTCACATTGCAGAGGAGCTGTGGCACGCTATCGGTGGAGAAGGCTCTGTCATAGAGGCCACATGGCCCGAGTGCAACGAGGAGTACCTCGTAGAGGATAGCTTCACCTACCCTGTTAGCTTCAATGGGAAGACACGCTTCACGCTAGAGCTCCCTGCGAGCCTTACGCCCCAAGAGGTTGAGGCCGCAGCACTCGCCAGCCCCGAGGCCGAACGCTGGCTAGAGGGCAAGACGCCAAAGAAGGTTATCGTCGTACCTAAGCGCATCGTAAACATCGTACTCTAACTTTAAGCACGTGGGGAGCAGTATATCTACAGCTCCCCACCTAATATCTCACCTCTCATCTGTGCAAGGTCTTTTATGACAACCAATGTATTTACCTTCCTAAAGGCGCATACCCTAGGGGTTATCAACGAGCTACGTACGCAGCTCGTTACAGCCCGTTTCTGGAAAGACATCTTTGTCGTGTTCCTCGGGGTAGCTTTCTATGCCATAGGCTTTAGCTACCTTATCTTCCCACAGCGTATCACTACGGGAGGACTTACGGGCTTCTGTAACCTATTTACTCTAGCCTTCGGTATCGACATCGCTACCCCCTACATGCTGATTAACTATGGGTTACTCGTCTTGACCTTCTTCTTCCTCGGCAAGAACTTCTTTGTGAAGACGCTCTTTGGGGTCTTCCTTATCTCTACGATCATCGACGTTACGACCCATTGGGCAGTGCCCGACCAGGCTAACATCGAGATGTTTAAGCTGATGGTACTCCAGGACCAACCTGTTATGGCTCTAGCTATAGGCTCTATCATGACGGGGCTGGGCCTCGGTATGGTTTTCTCGGTGAATGGCTGTACTGGCGGTACGGATATCGTCGTAGCTCTTATCAACCGCTACACCAATATGTCTCTTGGGCGCCTCTTCCTATACGTTGATGGGTCTGTAGTCCTGATGAGCTTCTTCGTGAATGCTTACTTGGCACAGCATACACTACCTGTAACGGAGGCATTCAATAAGCTTGTGCTCTCTATCCTGCAGGTAGTCATCGTATCACAAACACTAGACTGGTACATCCGTAATAACCGCCAGAGTGTACAGATCATGGTCTTTAGCGCCAAGTATGGAGAGATTAACGAAGCTATCACCAAGCGCCTACACAGAGGCTGTACCATACTGCATGGGCAAGGGGGCTATACAGGTCAGGAAGCTAAGGTCCTCGTTATTGTCGCACGTATGCGTCAAAGTGTAGAAATCACACGAATTATCGAACAAATTGACCCCAAAGCCTTTATTACTTTAGGGCAAGTCAAGGGTGTCTACGGAGAAGGCTTCGAGAGCATGAACAAAAAGTCCTCCTAGGCCCTGCCACAAACAAAAGCAAGTATCCAATAAAACCCTATAGATATGGGACACAACAATTATTGCGTAATCATGGGAGGCGGTGTCGGTAGTCGCTTCTGGCCAATGAGCCGTGAGGGAAGGCCAAAGCAATTCCTAGACATCTTCGGCACAGGACGTTCGCTCCTGAGAATGACCTTCGATAGATTCGCTCGCTTTATTCCCGTAGAAAACATCCTCGTCGTTACCAACGAGATGTATCGAGACCAAGTACTGGAGCAAATCCCCGAGATGCGCCCCGAGCAAGTGCTGCTAGAGCCCCTGCGTCGTAACACTGCTCCGTGCATTGCCTATGCTTGCTATCATATCCAAGCTAAGTGCCCCGATGCAAACATTATCGTCAGCCCCTCGGATCACCTAATTCTAGACGAGGACCGCTTCGTCCACGATCTACAGCGTGGTCTAGAATACGTCTCAGGGCACAGCGAACTACTAACCCTCGGAGTGCGTCCTTCTCGCCCTGAGACTGGCTATGGCTACATCCAGCTAATCCCCGAGGAGAGCAAGGCTAAGGACGACTTCCACCGCGTACAAACTTTCACGGAGAAGCCCAACCGAGAGTTGGCCGAGATATTCGTCAGTAGCGGCGAGTTCCTCTGGAATAGCGGTATGTTCGTCTGGAACTTGCAGACAATCATGCGCGAGTTGCACCTGCAGTTACCAGACCTCTGCAGTCTGATGGAAGAGGGCTTAGGAGACTTTGCGACCGAACGCGAACGCGCCTTCATCCACGACGCTTTCCCTCGATGCCAGAGTATATCTATCGATTATGGTGTGATGGAGAAGGCTGAGCATGTAGCCGTATTACCCGTGGACTTCGGCTGGGCAGACCTAGGCACCTGGGGAAGTATCTACGATCTCAAAGATAAAGACGCTGATGACAACGTAACGCTCCGTGGCGAGGCTATCTACTATGAGAGCAAAGGTAATATGGTCGCTCTTGAGGATTCGGACAAATTGGTCGTACTACAGGGCATCAATGATTGCATCGTCGCTGAGGCCGATGGAGTACTACTCGTCTGCCACAAGGATGAGGAACAGCGCATCAAGGACTTCACAAACGAGGCCTCGCAACGCTACAACAAAAAATATGATTAGGCACTGAGACTATGGAAGCTTTCCTGCAGCTGGTCTGGCAGCAACGCTTATGGGCGGATCTACGTCCCGTCGGCGTGCTAGAGGGTTGCGAGGTAGAGATATTGGATGTCGGGCTCTGCAACAGCAATGCAGGGCCCGATTTCTTTGAAGCTAAGATACGCATCGACGACATTACCTGGGTAGGAGCAGTAGAGATACATACGCGTGCTAGCGAATGGCTACAGCACCAGCACCATCTAGACCCAGCCTACGCAGGCGTAGTCTTGCATGTCGTGGAGGAGTACGACAGCCCTATCCTAGGCTACAACGGACACGAGTTGCCTACACTCGTTCTGACCGTCCCAGAGGCGCTACGTCAGCGTGCCGAGTATCTAATACGCCACGCCTCGCTTTTGCCATGCGCACCCCTCGGTGAACGCCTAAGCCCCATCCTAATCAAGGAGCATCTAGAGCAGCTGATGCGAGAGCGTCTACAAACCAAAGCCCAAGTGGTGCAGACCCTGGCCGAGCAATACGGTTGGCACGAGGCTCTATATATTACCGTTATGCGCTACTTCGGCTCGGAGCTCAACAACGATACCATGGAACAGCTCGCCCGTGCCTTACCTTACCACCTACTGATACGCTATGCTGACAAGCCCTACCAATTCGAGGCCTTACTCCTCGGGATGTCGGGCTTACTCTCCTCGGTGCCCGAGGGCGAATATCGCAGTACGTTGGAGGATGAATACCGCTACCTAGCCCACAAGCATCAGCTAAGCGATCTCAAGCTCAAGTGGCGCCAAGCACGTACACGCCCAGCTAGTTTTCCTCTGCGCCGTCTGCTACAGGCCTCGGCCCTGCTACGTAAGGCGAGCTTTACTCCGGCAAACTTCGCTAGCTGCGACAGCCTAGAGCTTATACGCACACATCTCAGCCCGATGACTCTAGCCCCCTACTGGCAGGAGCTCTATGCCGAGGGGAGCCATAGCCTAGGCCTCGGGCTCTCCCGTGAAACAATCGACAACCTAAGTATAAACATCGTCTTACCCTATGCTCTAGCTTTCGCAGAAGCCTCTGGGACAAGTGGTAAGATCTATCCGCGCATACTGAGCATTCTCCATAAGCTCCCACCCGAGCGCAACAAGATAACACGGCTATTTGCTCGTGCTGGGATTCCGCTCAGACATGCTGGGGATGGACAAGGAGTAATACAAGCCTACAAAAACTATTGTATGCGCCATAAGTGCATCTACTGTAGCTGGGGGCGAAAACTCCTTGCCAGCAAATAAATCAACACAACAGATAGCCCCTCGGACTATTACCACTAGGTAATAGTCCGAGGGGCTATACTGCGTCCGTCCAAAGTCTATCGAATCACTGACGACAACCAAAGATTCGTAGGCTTTTGCTTGCCTGAAGACGAACTCCGCATGCGACGAAGCGTTGCGGACACACATATGTGAGCGAGGCGTAGTACCCAGGGTAGCACTGTACTCGATGATTTTACCATTGGGCTTATTGACCGGCACACCGTGAATGTATGCACCATTGGTAAATCGGCTGGCATAGGGAGCGTAGCCCTCTATTCGGTTGGTCCCGTCTTTGAGGTAGTACATCTTCTCACGCTTACCTTGCAAGACAAAGATACCTGTCGGTGTAGGGCGTGCATATGGAGGCTTGTCTAGGCCCGTTGTAGCAGGATTTTTGGAGCGCACGAGCCAACCCTCCTCAGTTTGCTCTAGTAGAGTTATATTTTGATTACGTACATCTACGAAGGCAATATGGCGGATAAATAGACTATCCCCCAAAGTAGCGACATAACGATCAGGCACTTGCCATGCTCCCCCGAAAGATATCCCCTCTATATGAGCCATAGCTAGGCTATCACGGCTGAGGATACGCACGAGCGAACCGTCACGTGCATAGATAACAGGGACATCGCCTCCCTCCTCGAATAGTGGTATAGCTTGGCTACGCTCTACACCTAGACTATCTATGGCGTTCTCGTGCTTATTGCGTCCATGCTTCTGCGGTAGCGGAGGGAGTCCGTTCTTATTCTTGTAATTCTGCAGGACTCCCAGAGTGGTATGTTCACGTTGTAGCCTCTCTACTAGGGCTAGATACTCTTTGATTTTTGACCACTGAAAACCACGCTGTTCGCCTCTATAGCTGTACTCATCCTCCAGATTATGCGCATCGTATAGCAGCTCTTCTCGGAGTATAACAGAGTCGCTAGGTAGGTCTGGCTCAGCTACTGATACAAGGCTATCGCTGAGTATCGAATCTATCTCCAGCGTATCTATAGCAATGGAGTCTATTTGCGGAGGTGCAAGGCTATCTAGGCCCAGCTGACTATCTGCGCTTCCGTCACCTTGTCGGAGACAGGCCGTTAGACATCCGGTCAGAGCAAAAATGAATAGAGTTTTTATTAGCTTCATCATAATAGAATATATTGGTAGTAAATCGTCCAGCTAGCTATTCCTGCGTCAAATAGCAGGCATAGACAAAGGTAAGACAAACTTAAGACTTTTTATCAACTCACCTCGCAGGCTATTAGCCGTGCCTGCAGTGCTAGCAAGAGCAGATCTCCCCCATAGATTTGGGGCTCATAGCTACAGGCCTGGCTCTTGCTGATAGCTGCACTAAGGTATTGATATCACCTTGCCCTGTATGTATGCTTCATGTACGATATTCTCCCATAAGGCTGCCATACAGTCAGCTCTAATAGGGACTATCTCTCGGGGGCTAGGAACAAGCTTAGGGACTTAGCTGTTAACTCTGAATGAAGGTGCCCCATATTGTAACACCTCCGTCTACATACAAGGTAATTAGAGATGAGTACATCACAAACATTAGAAGACTATATCCTCGCCCATACGAGCCCCGAGCCTGAGCTACGTCGCCAATTGGCTCGCGCAGCTCACGTTCGCCTCATTCGCCCACGTATGCTCTCGGGGCATCTACAGGGCAACGTACTACGTATGCTCGTAGCCCTCAGCAATGCCCGTCAGGTACTAGAGATAGGTACCTACTCGGGCTACGCTGCCCATGCCATGGCCGAGGCACTCCCCGAGGGGGGCAAGGTACACACCATAGAGTACGATGATGAGATGGAGGACTTCATACGTCTTCACCTGAGCAAAGCTTCCTACCGAGATAAAATAGAGCTACACATCGGGGACGCTATGGAGCTCATACCTCAGCTGGTAACAGCCCACAGCTTCGACATCGTATATATGGATGCCAATAAGCGTCAGTACCCCGACTATTACCAAATGCTTATCCCCCACCTGCGCTCGGGGGCGCTCATTATTGCCGATAACACCCTCTGGGACGGCAAGGTCGTAGAGTCTGTGCGGGAGAGTGATGTGCAGACGCAGGCTATACTACGCTTCAACCAAATGGTACAGGACGACCCCCGGGTAGACAACCTCATACTACCGATGCGGGACGGACTCAGTATAATACGTGTACTCTAGACTATGAATTACGAACTAACCTCACGCTTTCGGCCCACTGGCGACCAGCCCGAGGCCATTGCCCAGCTGGTACAGGGCTTCCGTAGTGGTTGCGACTATCAGACGCTGCTCGGGGTAACAGGCTCGGGTAAGACCTTCACGGCAGCCAATGTCATCGCACAGCTCGGTCGCCCCACGCTTGTCCTTAGCCACAATAAAACGCTCGCTGCCCAGCTCTATGCCGAGCTGAAAGCCTTCTTCCCCGACAATGCGGTAGAGTACTTCGTGAGCTACTACGACTATTACCAGCCCGAGGCCTATATCGCCCACTCGGATACCTACATAGAGAAAGATATGGCCATCAATGCCGAGATAGAGAAACTGCGCCTGCGTACCACAGCCTCGCTCCTCTCGGGGCGTAGTGATGTCATCGTAGTAAGCTCCGTATCTTGTCTCTATGGTATGGCAGACCCTAGCGTCTTCGCTGAGAAGATTATCCAGCTCCGCATGGGCCAACGCTATCCGATGACTCAGTTCACCCGAGACCTAGTCAGTAACCATTATGTTAATGATAAGCTGAGCTTCGAGAGTGGTTACTTCCGCACCAAGGGGGATACGGTTGATGTCTTCCCTGCTATCGAAGGCTTTAATGGTGTGGCTTATCGTATTACCTTCTGGGAAGACGAGATAGAGCGCATAGCCTCCTTTGACCCTAAGACGGGGCGTGAGTATGGCCCGATGGCGAGCCTCGCTATCCACCCAGCGAACCTATTCGTTACGACACAGGAGCAAGTCAATATAGCACTTAATCAGATGGCTCTCGACCTAGGCGACCGCGTACGAGAGCTCGAAGAGCTCGGCAAAGTCTACGAAGCTAAGCGTCTCTATGAGCGTGTTACCTACGATATGGAGATGATACGTGAGCTTGGCTACTGCTCGGGTATTGAGAACTATTCCCGCTACTTCGATGGGCGAGAGAAGGGTGCACGCCCCTTTTGCCTACTCGACTACTTCCCCGAGGATTACCTGCTTATTATCGACGAGAGCCACGTAACTATACCTCAGATACGAGCTATGTATGGGGGCGACCGATCTCGCAAAGTAAGTCTAGTGGAATACGGCTTCCGCCTGCCCGCAGCTCTGGATAACAGGCCTCTGACCTTCGACGAATTCTCGGCTCTAACGCCACGTACGCTCTACATTAGTGCTACACCTGCGGAGTACGAGCTACAGCAAAGCGAGGGCGTTATCGTTGAGCAGTTGATTCGCCCCACTGGCCTGCTAGACCCCATCATAGAGGTACGCCCTACTGAGCATCAGGTCGATGACCTAGAGGAGGAGATACAGCTGGCCATAGAGAAAGGGCAGCGAGTACTAGTAACAACTCTTACTAAGCGTATGGCCGAGGAACTGAGCGAGTATCTACTACGCCACCGCATACGCTGTAACTATATCCACAGCGATGTAGATACCCTCGATAGAGTCCGCATTATGGAAGAGCTTCGCCAAGGTGTGTACGATGTCCTTATCGGGGTAAATCTCCTGCGTGAAGGCCTCGACCTACCAGAGGTAGCACTAGTCGCTATCCTCGATGCCGACAAGGAGGGCTTCCTACGCTCGCACCGCTCTCTGACGCAGACCGCAGGACGCGCAGCACGCAATGTGGACGGACGTGTTATCTTCTATGCCGACAAGATTACTGAGAGCATGCGCTTGACGATGGAGGAGACGGCACGACGACGAGAGAAGCAAATGCGTTACAACGAGGAGCACGGCATCACTCCACAACAAATAGTCAAAAACAGCCAATCGATATGGAACAAGACCGAGGGCACCGGTGCTCTCGGCTATGCAGAGCCTATTGATGGGGCTAAGGTACTAGACCCCGTGGCCAGCGAGATGAATGCCGACAAGCTACGGGGGCTGATAGAGCGTACACGGGCCGATATGATGGAGGCAGCGACCGAAACCGATTTCTTAGAAGCCGCCCGCCTACGCAACGAACTACAAGCGATGGAGCGAAGGCTAGCAGAGCTCGTCGAGGCCCAGGCCTAACATACCTAAATATGGTACCCAGTAGCCCCCTGTAACATAGATTACAGTGGGGCTATTCTATTATCTCTACCTTTGTCAGCAAGAGAGCACAATATCTCTTACTAAGACAAACTCAAACTCTAAGATAACTACAATTATGTACGGACAGATTCTCAGCGAAACAGGGATGCTCCTAAATAATGAGCTCCTACAACTAGTACACCTCAAGCTCGCCAAGGGCGAAAGCGTCAAGCCCCACGACCACAAAGGGCAGGAAGTATTCTTTACCCTCATATCAGGCTCTGTAGTGGTTACACTCGAGGAAAGCGAGCAACATCAGCTCACCCCTGGGCGTGTGCTCCACTTTGCTGGCGAGGCTCGCATCGGCGTAGAGGCTCAGGAAGACAGTGAGTTCTTTGTGTACCTCATCAATCGCAAGTAACTATGGATATGCAGCAGCATCTACCCAGCGTAGACCTAGATCGTCTAGCTAGGGTATTAGACATACGTGAGCAGTATAGCCTCGGTAAGATTAGCCTCGAGGAAGGTCAGCGCCTACTGCGTGAGCAGGTAGGACTTATCAAACCCTACGAAATAGCCCTAGCAGAGCAAAAGCTCAAAGAAATAGAGGACGACGAGTGTCGCAAAGAGGATATCCAAGGGATGCTTCGCCTATTCGAAGGCATTATGGATACTAGCCGACCCGAGCTACCTGCCGAGCACCCTATCATGTGCTACTACCGTGAGAATGACGAGATGCGCAAGCTCCTGCGCGAAATCGAACGCCTAGCCCCCTACCCCGTCATCAAGAACGAATGGCTTGGGCTATACGACGAGCTCGCCAAGTGGCGTACGCACCTGTCTCGCAAGCAAAATCAGCTCTACTCTATCCTTGAGCAGAAAGGTTTCGACCGCCCAACTACTACCATGTGGCTCCTCGACGACTTTATCCGTGATGAGATACGTGATACCCGACAGCTCATCGAGGAGGACAAGGACGAGGAGTTCATCGCTATGCAGAAGACCATCGTCCACGATATACTCGACCTTATCACCAAGGAGGAGACTGTCCTCTACCCCACCTCACTGGCCATGATTACGTCCGAGGAGTTCGAGGCTATGCGTAGTGGCGACCACGAGATTGGCTTCGCCTATATCGCGGTAACGGCCCCTGGTAAGCAGACCACAGCAAGCAAGAGCGAAGAAGCTACCGAGCCTACACTAGGCGCAGGCTTTGCTAGCGAGCTAGCGGCTCTGCTCGGCAAGTATGGGCTCACGGCCGGTGGCGCTAAGAGTAACAGCGAGCAGGTCCTCGATGTAGCGACAGGTAAGCTAACACTAGAGCAAATCAACCTCATCTATCAGCATATGCCCGTGGATATATCCTACGTAGATGAGAACGAGATAGTGAAGTTCTATACCGACACAGAGCACCGTGTCTTCCCACGTAGTAAGAACGTTATTGGCCGAGACGTTAAGAACTGCCACCCTCGCACTAGTGTGCACCTCGTGGAGGAGATTATCGAGAAGTTCCGCTCGGGCGAGGAGGATTCGGTAGATTTCTGGATAAACAAGCCTGGAGTCTTTATCTACATCTACTATGTGGCCGTACGTGACGCAGAGGGGAAGTTCCGTGGAGTGCTAGAGATGATGCAGGACTGCACACGTATCAGACAGCTGCAAGACTCGCGCACCCTCCTCAAGTGGAGCAACGAT
>JAXFXP010000014.1:0-17508 GCA_034091595.1 Porphyromonas sp. | reverse complement strand
AGCTTAGCCCCGATAGATACACGAGGCTTGTCCTTACGGTCTTGTCTTGCCCAACCGAAGTAGGGGACTACGGCTGCAATATAGTGTGCAGAGGCACGCTTAGCAGCATCAATCATAAGGAGTAGCTCCATCAGATTGTCAGAGGTTGGATAGGTAGACTGCACGAGGAAAACGTCCTTACCACGGATACTGTCCTTATAGTAAACAGAGAACTCTCCGTCGGCGAAATGGTCTACCTGCATATCGCCTAGTTTGCATCCTAGCTGCTCTGCTATTTGCTCAGCTAGGTGGTACGACGCAGACCCTGCAAAGATCGCGAAGTTGTTTGGATTGGTATTCATTGGGGTTTAGAAACAATAGTCCTTGCGGACGACAAAGTTAGTATTTATTTAGCGAAGTATTTGGGGAACTAAGTAAAGGACAAAGCCTGTACTGCAGGACGTTGCTCTGAGAGCTGCCCATCGGCATAAGCAAGTGAGCCATTAACCCATGTCTTGTCGATACTCATACTGTAGCGTGTACCCATTAGAGGAGACCAGCCACAGTGGCTTAAGTTATTACTAGGAGTAACGGTGTAGGGGGTATTAGGATCTACGAGTACGAGGTCTGCATAGTAGCCGGGGCGGATATAACCACGACCCTCCATGCCGAATAGGTCTGCCACTCTGTGCGCCATACGCTCTACGACGAGCTCTTTGGTGAAGATGCCTTCGGTGGCCATCTGGAGCATAGAGAGTAGGGAATGCTGTACGAGTGGACCTCCGCTAGCGGCTGTTAGGCAGTCTCCCTCTTTTTCATTCGGTAGGTGCGGAGCGTGGTCTGTAGCTACGACATCAATAAGTCCGCTACGCACAGCAGCTCGCAGAGCCTCTCTATCCTCTAGGGTTTTGATGGCGGGGTTCCACTTAATCTGATTGCCGAGGCGTTCGTAGTCACCGTCGTGAAATAACAAATGGTGTACGCAGGCTTCGCTGGTAATATGCTTGTCAGATAGAGGTATGTCAGATCGGAAGAGGCTGAGCTCTCTAGCTGTAGACACGTGCAGGATATGCAGACGGCTACCTAGCCGAGTCGCTAGCTCCACAGCTTCTGCCGAGCTACGGTAGCAGGCTTCTGCCGAGCGAATCAGCGGATGATAACGAACGTCTAGCTCTTCTTGTCTGTATTGCGCCAGGTAGTACTCTTTGTTAGCTCGTATAACTGCCTCGCTTTCGCAATGCGTAGCTATTAATATATCAGTTTCGCCGAAGAAGCGCTCTAGGGCTTCCTTTTGGTCTACGAGCATATTGCCGGTAGAGCTCCCGAGGAAGAGCTTTAGCCCTGGTGTGTGCTTTCGGTCTATCTGTCGAACGATATCGTAATTATCGTTACTCCCTCCCATGAAGAAAGCATAGTTGGCCCAGCTACTCTCTGCGGCACGGCTCATTTTATCTTGCCAAGCCTCTAGTGTCGTGGTAGCAGGTTTAGTATTGGGCATATCCATAAATGAGGTAACGCCCCCAGCTACGGCTGATCGACTTTCGCTCTGGATACAAGCTTTATGGGTAAGTCCTGGCTCGCGGAAGTGCACCTGATCGTCAATGCATCCGGGTAGTAGCCATTTGCCACTACAGTCGATACGCTCGCAGTCATTGCGTAGGAGTTCGCTGGGGACCTTGTTGTCGGGGAATAGTCCCACAATAAAGGCTCCGTCCACCAGGACTGAGCCTAAAACACTTTGTCCCTCGTTGATAATGGTAGCATTGTACAGTAGTAGCTGTGCCATGGATGAGAGTATAGAAACAGTAATTAACGCTTAAATAGGAGTTTGATACGATTGGCGATAGCGATGACCGGAATCATACGTATATGCTCGGGAGATACCTCAGCGACACGTAGCGAGCGGAGCGTGGTACGACGAAACATAAACCAACGGCGTGACCATATATTGCTAAAGCTGCGACCTGCGAAGTGCTCGAAGCCGAAGTTCCCTCCCCTGAAGGTATCATCGATAATGAGATCTGCTAGCCGTAGGGACTCTTTGTCCTGAGGTAGGCTAAAGGGGAAGATATCCGCAGCGATGCCCAGATGGCGTACTGCCATGAGCGCGAATAACTGCATAGGCCTCATTAGGTCTAGCTGTCGGGCGTAATCCTCTACCAACGAAGCATCCATCTGCCTACTATGCCGCTGCATTATCAATATCCAATCGCATATTTGTCTAAGGCCTATGCCTAGATATGAGAAGTGGTGCAGGATGTGATGAAAGGTATATACAGCGTTTAGCTCTAGGGGCAATACGCGGTAGTTTGTGCCCTCGATGGTATTGTAGTCCCAACCATCTTGGGCTGTGATGGTATCTACTATAGAGCTGAGGGCTTTGTCATACTTAGGTATCCCGAAGTAGGTTAGGTAGAGGTGGTTCTCTACCAGCATCTTCCCTCGTCTATAGGCTTGCTCGTAGAGGGCTGGTTCCTCCATAGGGTAGCCTGATGAACGCACCCAGTCATTGGCCCGCTGATAGGCCCCAGCTTGTGGCAAGAAGAGGTCTAGGTCCCCCAAGCTACGTAATTGTGGCTGAGGGTAGAGCTGAGACATAGTCAGTCCCTTGAGCATAACGGGATAAAGCCCTCGGTCTTCATACTCTTGGTAGATGACCTTTAGGGCTTTGTTGTATGCCTTATAGTGGCGGGTAATAAGCTCTTCGGTAAGAGCCAGCTCTAGGCGATGCTGTCGCTCCGGTAGTAGCTCTTTGGGTAGGGACAGGATACGGTTAGCCACAAGTCCTAGTATACTCTGCTCCTGTGCCAGCTGCTCGACGGCTTTCCAGTCTGCGGCTAGCATCTCTGCGAAGAGCTCTATCTTAGGGGCTCTATTCTGCAGAGCTGCGGAGAGTAGCTCCAGTACTTGTCTCTGGGAGAGGCTAAGCGATGATTCCAATTTCGTGAAGTGAGGCTATCAGGCTATCAACGTCTTTGCGGGCTTCATCCTGCTCTACTTCGTAGTTCTCGACGAGTAGGGTTACCCAGTCCTCGGCGGTAAATTCTTTTCCCTCTGTGCTCTGGATTAAGAAGACGGCTGTGTCATTGAGCGCAATAGCTGTGGTATAGTCCACAGAGTTACCTTGCTCTGTAATCATGATATACTCGTCCGCTATTTTCCTGAGCGTAAGTGTATCTTTTATTCTCATACTTGCTTGTTTGCTACAAAGATACTAAAAACACTTGTACCTATAGTGCCATAGCTTCTAGGATCTCCTGACTTTGGGGGCTGTGAGAGCCTATCTGTAGGCTTGGGCTATCTATAATGTTTTGCGTAGGCGGGCTACGGGGATGCGCAGTGCCTCTCTATATTTGGCAATGGTGCGTCGGGCTAGGGAGTAACCTAATGCCCCAAGCTGTTTGCTAAGCTCATCGTCCGTGAGTGGGTTCGCTTTGTCCTCTGCATCAATTAGTCGCTGTAGCTCTTGCTTAATGGCCTTGGTAGATATCTCTTCACCCGAATCACTGGTGATACCATCACCAAAGAAAAACTTAACCGGATATATCCCGTGGCGTGTCTGGACGCTCTTGCTATTACTAACGCGGCTAATGGTACTGATATCTAGACTCGTGAGTGCTGCAATATCTTTGAGAATCATTGGCCTAAGGTCAGCGATATCTCCACTATGAAAGAAGTCTTGCTGCCACTGCATGATGGCGAGCATCGTCCGACGTAGTGTGTCTTGGCGTTGGCCGATGGCCTCAATAAACCAGCGGGCCTGCTCTAGCTTGTGCTTGATGAACTCTTGGGTTGTCCGCTGCTTGTGCTGATTTTGGCCATCAGATACAGATGCGAGCATATCCTGATACATAGGGCTCAGCCGTAGAGGGCGTATCTCTCGCTCATTTACTAGGCTAAGGGTGAGCGTGCCACGTTCGTCCTCGGATACTACGAAGTCGGGATTGTAGTGGCTCAAGCGGTCCTCGTACTCAGAGCCGAAACCAATACCAGGCTTAGGGTCTAGACGTGCTACCTCGTGATAGAGCTCGGCCAGCTCTTCGCGGCTGATGCTTAGTAGATCCGATAGCTTATCGAAACGTTTGGCAGCGAAGTCGTCGTAGTATAGCTCTAGCATACGTATGAGCAGTCGGTCCGTTTCGGACTGAGGGCTACGACGTCTAAGCTGTAGTAGGAGGCATTCCTGTAGACTACTAGCGCCTACGCCTGCTGGCTCAAGCGTCTTGATACGCTTAATAATGTGGAGCAACTCTTGGGCATTGGTGTCTAGGCCTTCTTTGAAAAGCAAATCGTCCTGCAATTCCTCTACGGAGCGTAGCAGATAGCCCTCTGGGCTGATATTCCCAATGATATATCTGGCTAGCTGTTCTTCTCTTTCGCTCAGACCCTCCATCGCTAGCTGCTCTAGGAGTAAGCCATCTAGAGAGGGGGAGGCTGAGGCGAAGGGTATCTCTTCGCGGTAGCTCTGCCTCTCCTGGAGCTCTCGTAGTTTATAGCTGGGGATGTCATCCTCTGTAGCATACTCACCGAGCTCCCAGTCTTGATCTTGGGCATCCAGCTCTTGCTCGTGTGCACTATCCTCCGTAGAGGTAGCCTCCTCAGCACTATAACCCTCCTCTAGGGCCGGGTTTTCCTCCAGCTCTCGCTCTATACGCTGCTCTAGCTCTAGGCTAGTTAACTCTACCAATTTGCTCGTGAGCAACTGCACGGGGCTAAGGCTGAGACCTTGCTCCTGGCGTAGCTGCTGTGCTATCTTGGTCGCCATCTATAGGTACTGAATAATCGTTCCTAGTTTGATGCCATTGGAGCCTTTTACCAAAATAAGACTTTCGGTAATAGTATTCTGTTGTAGATACTCGGCTAGTTGCTGAGCATTGGCAAAGCTCAGCTCTTCTGTTTGGGCTAGGTAGTCCATCCAAATTGGGCCACAGAATAGAGCCTGAATGGTTCGTCTTTGGCGCTCTCGCTGGATGAGTGCGTATATCTCTGCATGTGCTTGGCGTGACGAATCCCCCAGCTCATTCATATCTCCGAGAATAAGCACGAGCGCATCTTTGCCCTTATGGGCAAAAATATTGTGTAGAGCAGTCTGCATACTGCTGGGGTTGGCGTTGTAGGCATCTACGATGAGCCTATTGCGCTCTGTCTGCACAAACTGAGAGCGGCTATTGCTGGGCTGATAACGCTCAAGGGCCTCTCTAATGCGAGCAGGCTCTACCCCGAAGAAAAGGCCTATAGCTATAGCCGCTAGGGCGTTGTCTAGGTTATAAGCACCAACGAGCTGGGTACTCTGCCTCTGTGGGGCTATCTGTATAGCAGGGGCTTCCCACTCAAACTGTAAGTACAGACTATTAGGCTCCGTGAGCGCTCTACCTCGGATAACGGCCTCGGTAGACTGTCCGTAGGTTACAGCAGGTATGCCTTGTCCGAGGCGAGCTAAGCGCTCATCCTCCTCCCTGCGGATAATCTTGCCATCGTGCTCGCGTAGCCAGACGTACAGCTCGGCCTTAGTGCGCTCTACCCCGATAATGCTACGGAAACCCTCTAGGTGTGCCTCCCCGATATTGGTAATCAGCCCATAGTTAGGTTGGGCTATTTGGCACAGCTCCTCTATATCCCCGGGTTTGCTAGCACCCATCTCTATGAGGGCGAAGTCGTGCTCAGCTCGCAGTCGTAGCAGGGTGAGGGGGACCCCGATGTGGTTATTGAGATTGCCCTCGGTGTAGAGTAGGGAGAAGCTCGTAGAGAGCACTGCTGCGGTCAGCTCTTTGGTCGTCGTTTTGCCATTGGTGCCCGTGATGGCGATGACAGGCTTGGAGAGCTTTGCTCTGTGGAGGGCGGCTAGCTCTTGGAGGGTCAGTAGCACATCGTCTACGAGCATTAGCTGTGGGTGCTCGGGGAGAGTCTCGTCGTCTACGACAGCTAGGCTTGCCCCCTGTGCAATAGCATCGAGGGCATACTGATTGCCATCGAAGTTACTACCGGTGAGGGCAAAGAAAATACAACCTTCGCTGATTTTCCGACTATCAGTCGACACTTCGGGGTGTAGTAGATAGTGCTGATATAATTGCTCTAGGGTATTCATAGATCAATACTTTATTGTAGCATAGAGACGACACGGTGCAAGGCATCGATAAATTTATCGACCTCCTCCTTGGTATTGTATAGGCCAAAAGATGCTCTGGCTATAGCATTGTATCCATAATGGTTGAGTAGAGGCTCAGCGCAGTGATGACCTGTACGGATAGCGATACCGAGCTGGTCTAGGAGTGTCCCTAGGTCAAAAGGATGTATCTTGCCTATACCGAAGGACAGTGTAGCACCCTTGTGCCGAGCAGTACCTAGTACGAAGGCCTCGGGAAACTCGGATAGCAGACGCTTAGTGGCATACTGTAGTAGTTCCTCTTCGTGGCGGGCTATATTGTCTATCCCGAGAGCTTCTACGTAGTCCAATGCTGCTGCTAGAGCCGTAGTCCCAACGTAGTCTGGAGTACCAGCTTCGAATTTGAAGGGGAGCTCGTTGTAGGTCGTATGCTCGAAGGTTACCTTGGCTATCATCTCTCCGCCACCCATATAGGGGGGCATCTCCTCCAGGAGGTCTTCGCGTCCGTAAAGTACGCCTATGCCTGTAGGACCATAAATTTTGTGTGAACTAAAGACGTAGAAGTCTGCTCCGAGAGCTTGTACGTCTACATGTGTGTGGGCTATCGCCTGAGCTCCGTCTACAAGGACGGGAATATTGCGTTCGTGGGCTAGCCTAATGACCTCCTCTACGGGGTTGATGGTACCTAGTACATTGCTAACGTGCGTAAGGGCAACGATGCGGGTACGCTCCGAGAGTAGGCTCTGATAATGGTCGAGGTCTAGCTCGCCTTCGGGGCTAATGCCGATAACTCGCAGGCTAGCACCCGTTCGCTCACAAAGCATTTGCCAGGGGACTATGTTGGCGTGATGCTCCATCGTACTGATGACGATTTCGTCCCCAGCCTTCACGTAGCGAGCCCCGAAGCACGTAGCTACAAGGTTGATGCTCTCAGTGGTACCTCGAGTAAAAATAATTTGTCGGTCGCTAGGCGCATTGATAAAGCGGGCCACACGTCTGCGTGAGGCCTCGTGCTGCTCCGTGGCTAGCTGACTGAGGTAGTGCACACCGCGATGGACGTTGGCATTGGCGGTGGTGTAGGCACGCTCTATAGCCTCTAGGACGAGCTGAGGCTTTTGTGTCGTAGCACCATTGTCTAGGTATACTAGAGGGTGCTTATGTACGGTGGTAGTAAGGATAGGGAAGTCGGCCCTAATAGCATCTATATTGTACATCAATTGTGTCTTAGTTTATTATACTCTAGTCTTGTGCGAGTATGAGGGGTTCGAAGTCATCTAGACGCCCTTGACCGATACGCAATACTTCGTAGGGTTCTTCGGTACAGTCTACAACGGTCGAGGCTGACCCCGTCAGGATACCTCCATCTACAACGATGGCTACCTCCCAGCCATAGCGCTCCTCTACTAGCTCTGGGTCGGTACTATACTCGGGCTCTTCCTCATCAATCGGTAGAGAGGAGGTGATAAGAGGATTGCCGAGCTGCTCTATCAGTAGTTTCCCGACAGGATTGAGGACAAGTCGAGCCCCCACCTCCTTGCGATGCTTGAAGATTTTGGGCAGGGTAGAGGCCGTAGGTAGAATGAAGGTAAATTCGCCTTTATGCTCCTTGATAAATTTGAAGGCACGGTCGTCCATCTTGCAATACTCTGCGACCTGGCTTAGGTCGCGAAACATAATGGCCAAGGACTTCTTACGTGGGTCTAACTTTTTGATTTTGTAGATTTCTTCTACGGCTCTACTCTGCAGGGCATCGCAGGCATAGGCATAGCCTGTACTGGTAGGGTATATGATAATTTTACCAGCTCGTAGGGCTTCTACAACTTCTTGTAGATCCGAGTAGTTGGGTGCATCGGCATAAAGACGGATACGCATAGTGGTCTTACTTTGTTAGGTTGGTCTGACGTACCACTTCGTAGAGCATAATGCCTGCCGCTACGGATACGTTTAACGAGCCAATATTGCCAGCCTGAGGGATGCGTGCTAGGCTATCGGATAGCCTTAGAGTCTCTTCGCTGGGTCCCACCTCTTCGTTGCCCATCACGATGGCAATAGGAGGGGTGAGATGTTCCTCGGTATAGAGTGTGCTAGCCTTTTCGCTGGCTGTTACGACCCTGATGCCGTTCTCCTGTAGTGTGCGTATGGTCTGTGGTATAGAGTTTACACGGCATACAGGTAGACGATGTAGAGCCCCAGAAGAAGTCTTGATGGCATCCCCTGTTACGCTGACGCTACCTCTGTCGGGTATGATAATAGCATCGGCACCGGCGCACTCAGCAGTGCGTGCGATGGCCCCGAAATTGCGTACATCTGTGATGCCATCCAAAAGGACGAAAAAGGGCATACGTCCCTCCTCGTATAGTAGCGGGATGAGCTGCTCTAGAGAGGTATACTCTATCTCGGCTAAAAAGGCCAGTATACCCTGATGGTTGCGGCTAGTGATGCGGTCTAGCTTCTCTACGGGTACGGACTGTACGGGGATAATACGCTCACGTGCTAGGCTAAGGATGCGCTGTGTTTCCTCCGTCTTGAGTCCACGGCGTATGAAAATCTTGTCGATCTCCTTACCGGCCTCTAAGGCTTCTAGGAGGGAATGTGTACCGTATATAAGTTTACTTTGTTTCATAGGTTATCTACTTTTTGCTTTATCGAGCAGCTCTTTGGCCGCAGCTAGAGTAATGGCAGAGAGGTTACTACCACTCTGCATACGTGCTATCTCCTCTATACGCTCATTTTCCTCTAGATAGCGGATATGACTAAGCGTAGATGAGGCCTTGTGCTCTTTATATATGTATATATGCTGAGAGCCAGCAGCGGCTATCTGCGGTAGATGGGTTACGGCCATCACTTGCATACTATGCCCCATCTGCTGTAGGATGTGTCCTATGCGGTCGGCAATATCGCCCGATACCCCAGTATCTATTTCGTCGAAGATAATCGTTGGTAACTGTCTGCGGTCTGCAATGAGCGATTTGATGCAGAGCATTAGGCGCGATATCTCACCTCCTGAGGCTATATCTGCCACAGGCTCTAGCGGGATGTCTTTATTGGCCGAGAATAGATAGGTTACCGTGTCGGCTCCAGTAGCCCCATAGTGTGTACTATGCACTAGCTTAATCTCGAAGCGTACGTGTGGCATACCCAGGATACGTAGCCCCTCGACGAGCTTTCCCTCAATAGCCTTGGCTGAGGCCTGACGACTATCATAGAGAGTCTGGGCAAGGTGGTGTAGCTCAGCTAGGCATTGACTGAGCTGCTCCTCGAGCTCACGAATAGTTTCGTCCGAATTATTGATAGCTTGTAGGCGCTGGTCGAGGTCTTCGCGTAGAGCTATCAAAGCCTCTACGTCTGAGCAGTTGTGCTTGGTTAGCAAGGTATTCAGTAAGTCCAAGCGCTGTGCTACGAGCGCTAAGCGCTCGGGGTCGTACTCGATACTTTCCTCTTGCTGAGATAATGTGTCTGCTATATCTCTAAGCTCTAGACGAGCGCTCTGCACTCGCTCATAGAGCTCCTCGGCAGAGGGCCAATAGCGGCGTACACTTCCCAGCGCATCGAGAGCGGTAGAGAGAGCAGATAGAGCTCCCCGCTCATCATCGTCAAGAGTCGAATAGGCTCTAGCGAGACCTGCTTTGATATCCAGGGCGTGGCTGAGTGCTTGCTCTTCGTTTTCGAGAGCCTCTAGCTCGCCCCGTTGTAGGGCCGCTTCGTCTAGCTGTGTGAACTGAAACTGTATGAAGTCCTGCTCGCGCATAGCCTCTTGTGCTGTGCGTCGGGCTTCCTCCAGCTCTTTGCAGAGATGCTGGTAGCGCTTATAGACTGTATAGTAAGCCTCTCGTTCGCTTTGGTTATTGCCATAGAGGTCGAGGACGGCCAGCTGAAATTGGGCATCCCCGAGGAGCAGGTTTTTGTGCTGTGAGTGGATATCAATGAGATATTCGCTCAGCTGCTTGAGTAGAGCTAGCGAGGCTGGGGTGTCATTGACGAAGGCGCGACTCTTGCCTTTGGCTGACACCTCACGGCGAATAATAAGCTCGGACTCATCGCAGTCAATATCTTCGGCTGATAGTAGGCGCTTGATGGTCTTGTCTATATGCCCGAAGTGCGCCTCTATAATGCACTTGTCGCTCCCTGGGCGGATGATACTATGGTCGGCTCGTTGCCCCATCAACAGGCCGATAGCTCCGAGTAGGATGCTCTTACCAGCACCTGTCTCACCCGTTATGCTAGTGAAGCCAGAGTGGAAGTCCAACTCTAGCCGCTCTATAAGTACATAGTTGCGTATAATGAGGGTTCTAAGCATAGCTAGTTATATGTGTGTGCTGTGCTGTATATGTATAAAGTCCACAATCTCACGGGCGATATCCTCTTTGCTCTTGAGCGTCGTCTGATGAGGCTCTGCCGTCTGACGGGCGTAGATACTCACCTTGTTGGTGGCGTGTCCGAAGCCAGCTCCCTCATCGAGAAGGGTATTTAGGATACAAGCATCCATATTTTTGTCCTTCATCTTACGCATAGCCTCTTTTTCGCCACTACTAGTCTCGAGGGCAAAGCATACGAAGTATTGCTCGGGGCGTTTGGCCTGCCCGAGGGTCGCTGCGATGTCTGGGTTACGTACTAAGCTGATCTGCAGGAGTTCCTGCTGCTCTCGCTTGAGCTTCTCCGTAGCAGGCTCTGCAGGACGATAGTCCGCCACGGCTGCTGCGAAGATGGCGATATCGACGAGAGTAGCTACTTGCTGACAGGCTGTGAGCATCTCCTGAGCAGAAGTTACAGATACTAGTCTAATGCCCTCTACTTGAGGTCGCAAGCTGGTTGGCCCTAATACGAGTGTTACCTCGGCCCCCTCACGGGCGTATGCCTCTGCTAGAGCAATGCCCATACGCCCTGTGGAGTGGTTACCTAGGAAGCGTACGGGGTCTAATGCCTCGTATGTGGGGCCTGCTGTGATAAGTACTTTTTTCCCCTTTTGGCGTTTGCTCTCAGCAAAGAATGCCTCTAAACGCTCGACGATAACCTCAGGTTCTTCCATACGTCCCTTACCCTCTAGATGGCTGGCTAGGAAACCCGTGCCGGGCTCGATGATATGGTTGCCTCTAGCGCTTAGTAGCTTTAGGTTATCGTGTGTCGAGGGATGTCTGTACATATCTAGGTCCATCGCAGGGGCCACGAAGACGGGAGCTTTCATAGATAGGTAGGTCGTCAGCAGCATATTGTCTGCGATACCATGCGCCATCTTGCCTATTGTAGAGGCTGTGGCAGGAGCTATCAGCATAGCATCCGCCCATAGGCCGATGTCTACGTGGCTGTTCCAAGTGCCGTCTCGTCCTGAGAAAAACTCACTGATGACGGGCTTACTCGTGAGGGCGGAGAGTGTAATAGGGGTAATAAACTCCTTTCCTGCAGGGGTGATGACGATCTGTACCTCTGCACCACGCTTGATAAGTAAGCGAGTAAGCACCGCTGCTTTGTAGGCTGCGATGCTTCCCGTGATACCTAGTACGATATGTTTGCCTTGCAAACTACTCATTACTTGATGTCTTAATATTTAGAGTAATTGTTGTTGCTTCATCTCCTCGACTATGCGGGTGAAGTGTAGCTTGGTGTCGAGTGTGAAGTCGCTCTTCATCACCCAAGAGTAGTAGCCGAAGTCCCGCTGTAGGACCTGCTTAAGAGGCTGTCCGCGGTACTTGCCGATATTGACTAGCACTTCGCCCTCCTCGTTGTAGCTTAGTACGCCTGCGTAGTCCACCACTCGGCGGTAGCTCGTTAGCTCGGCTAATGCCTCTATATCATTATCTACCTCGCTGCTATAGCGGTCTAGCTGTGCCTGTAGTATCTCGTAGGTCGCCCTAGTGTCGGCCTCGGCAGAGTGCGCATTGTCTAGTGTTTTGCCGGTGTAGAATCGATAGCCTGCCGATAGGTTGCGTGGCTCCATCTTGTGGTACAGTACCTGCACATCTACCATATTGCGTTCGTAGAACTTAGGGTCTATGCCTGCACGTAGAAACTCCTCGGCCAATAGAGGCACGTCGAAGCGGTTGGAGTTGAAGCCAATGAGGTCGCAGTCCTTTATCCACTCGTATAGTGCCTTGGCTATCTGAGCGAAGTGCGGACAGTCTTTGACATCTTCGTCACTGATACCGTGTATTGCTGTAGACTCAGGAGGAATAGGTATCCCTGGGTTGATACGTCGGGTCTTGGTCTCCTCGTCACCGTTGGGCATTATCTTGATGATGGATATCTCGATAATACGATCTGTAGTGATAGAGGTACCTGTGGTCTCGAGGTCAAAGACGATGGCTGGTCGTTTGAGATTAAGCTGCATAGTGCCGTGTGTGAATAACTAGCGATCGCTAAGGAGCTTCAGCGGAATCAGTAGACTCAGTGTCTCTATCCCCTTGGCCTCCTCGATGGGGCGTATGATAGCAGCTCTGGTCTGATCTGCTAGGGAGAGTGTTACCTCAGAGGCAGACATACTGCTTAGGATGCGTCCGAGTAGCTCTGAGTCGAAGCCGATGCGGATGTTATGCTCGGCGGCATTGACAGAGCAGGGGAGCTTCTCTTCGCCAGAGATAGAGAGGTCTAGGTCCTTGGATTGTAGCGTAATCTCGTTGTCCTTGATAAGTAGCAGTATCATCTTGCTCGCTCTATTGGCACAGTTGGATACGCGCTTGCTACCGTAGAGGAGTGCTTCGCGACTAACGGTAACCTCGAAAGGACTCGTCGGTGGGATTACTGAGTTGTAGTTGGGGAATTTACCGTCAAGCAGACGTGCCGTCAGTGTGAAGTGAGATAGCTCTACACGTAGGTGCTGGGTCGTGTAGCTGAGGCGAATACTACCATTCTCCTTGGGCAGTAGTGAGCCCGTTAGGAGGTTACAGATAGTAGCAGGTACGCAAATCTGCGCTACGTGGCCTCCCTGCACATTATTGTCTGTGTAGCGTACCAGATAGCGACCATCTGAGGCAACGTAGACGAGCTTATCCTCTAGAAAATCCATCAGCACCCCAGTCATGATTGGGCGGCGCTCATCGGTAGCCGCAGCAAACTTCGTGGCGTTGATACCAGCGAGCATACTAGCGGCATCTAGCTCAACACTTGTCTTATCCTCGCCGATATATATATCCTCGGGATAAGAGCTAGCCTCGGCAGCAGCGAAGTCGAAGTAGCCGTTGCTGTACTCTAGCTTAGACTTGTAGTTGGCCTCGGTATCTACAGAGAGTGTAACAGGTTGCTCGGGGAGATCCTTTAGTAGGTCTAGCAGTGTACGATGCTGTAGCATAAAACTACCTGTTTGCCCCAGATTCTGTATCTCCATCTGTGTAGTCAGGCGGTTATTCATATCCGCAGCAGAGAGAGTTAGCTTGCCATTCTCTACCTCGAATAGGATATTGTCTAGTACAGGGAGCACGTTGGCACTCTTGGAATCTATGACTTTGGCCACTACCTGCAGGTGCAGATATAGCTCGGTACTGGTGGTTTGGAACTTCATATTGTTGTATCGTTTTTATTCTAAGGACAAAGATACGATATTATTACAGACATCACACGTGTACCAGTAGGCTGTGTGTGCCACCTGAATAAGCTAAATCCTTAGTGCCCAATATGGAACGCCCCTAAGTACACATAGGGGGATACCACTATGCAGCCGTGAGTATACCCTCATACACCCGGGGGTGTACAGCTGGCGTAAGCTGCTCTTAATCAGCAGAGCTGTAGGTATACATAGATAATTGCTATCTTTGCAGCCGTTCGCTTGCCTACAGGTCAAGCTGTTGAACAATCTGTGTACTCTATCAAGGTCTAAAATATGACAGCTATCATCCTCCTGTCGTTTCTGGCTTATCTCTTGGCTATTTTTGTCATCTCTTGGCGTAGCGGAGGGAGTAGCAGTAGCAACGAAGCTTTTTATCTAGCCAACCGTAGTACGCCCTGGTGGGTTGTAGCCATTGGTATGGTCGGGGATAGTATCTCTGGTGTTACATTCGTATCCGTGCCTGGTATGGTGGGTAGCTTGGGGATGAGCTATATACAGCTGTGCATCGGCTTTTTTCTGGGCTATATCGCTGTAGCCTATATCCTCTTGCCCCTTTACTATCGCTTACAGGTGGTATCCATATACGAATATCTAGGTCGCCGATATGGGCCGACAACCTACAAGACTGGGGCGCTCTTTTTTGTCATCTCCAAACTTTTTGGTGCTGCTGCCAAGCTTTATCTAATATCTCTCATCCTGCAGAGCTTAGCTTTCGAAGCTTTGGGCGTACCCTATCCGCTGACAGTCTTGGGGCTAGTGCTACTGATATGGCTCTATACGAGACGTGGTGGGATGGGGACGATTATCTGGACGGACGTGCTACAGACCCTGAGCCTAGTGGTCGCTCTAGCTCTAATTATCTATGAGCTAAGTGCTCAGCTGGGGCTCGACTTGGCTGGTGTAGTCGAGCTGGTACGCACGAGCCCGCACCATCGTATCTTTTACTTTGAGGACTGGATGAGCCCTCAGCACTTCGTTAAGCAAGTCCTTAGTGGTGCTTTTATCGTGATCGTGATGACTGGGCTAGACCAGAATATGATGCAGAAGAACTTGAGCTGCCGCACACTCTCGGAGGCGCGCAAGAATATGCTGACCTATGGATTCAGCTTTATCCCTCTTAATTATCTGTTTCTCGTCCTAGGAATCCTACTCCTCTATTATGCTGAGAGCAAAGGAATAACCCTGCCTGATAAAGGTGATGAGATACTGCCTTACTTAGCAAGTAATTATCTTGGCAAGAGTGTCCTTGTACTCTTTACGCTAGGGATTACGGCTGCCTCTTTTTCTAATGCAGACTCAGCCTTGACCTCGCTAACAACCTCAGTCTGCGTGGATCTCATCAAGATGCCCGAGGCACCCCGAGCTGCTGAGCGGCGGCGTAGCTGGGTGCATCTAGCTATGTGTAGCCTGTTTGCTTTGCTTGTCCTTTTTATCGGAGGGATGCAGCAGAGCTCCGTCCTCAATACTATCTTTGTGGCTGTGTCTTATACCTACGGACCTTTGCTAGGCTTATACGCTTACGGGCTGATGTGCCGCAGAGAGGTCAGGGATGGCTACACGCCACTAGTATGCCTTCTCGCACCGATATTGAGTCACCTGTGCTCGCTGTTGCTCAGCTCGCTAGGCTATACCACAGGCTACGAGCTATTGCTCCTCAATGGCCTTATTACTATGCTAGGGCTGTGGTTAATACGTAAGTAAAGATGGGAATATTTATAAATGTCTAACTCAATAATTAACTAAACAAATGCAAGACGCAAACGTAGCAAAACGACAAGTAGTCGTACGCTTTAAGCGCTTTACAGGTAAGGCTTTCGGAGCCTTTCATTCGATGCACCGCGTGGTCAATATTGGCGTACTAGCGGGTTTGACCCTTTCGGCTTTGGCACTGCCTAAGGCTGAGGCTCAGAATACACGCCCACGCAAGCAGCAGACTAGCGAGCAAGAGCTAGAGGAGGTTACAGTAACGGCCTCTAAAATAGCTACTCCTTTGGCACAGATTGCACGCCAGGTAACCGTCATCTCTCAGCGTGAGATATCCTCCGCTCCTGTCCGTAGTCTACAAGACTTACTCGTCTATTCGGCCGGTGTAGACGTACAGCAAAGAGGAGGACACGGAGTACAGGCTGATATAAGCATACGTGGTGGGTCATTCGACCAGAACGCAGTACTACTCAATGGTGTAAACCTCTCTAATGCAGAGACTGGTCATTTGAGTTATGACATTCCTATCAACTTATCAGATATCGAGCGCATCGAGATTATTCACGGTGCTAGTGGTCTAATCTATGGCTCGGCTGCTTTCACAGGCGGTATCAACATCATCACCAAAAAGGACGCTCACGAGCGACTTTATGCACAGATTACTTACGGACAGCACAAGACACACAGCGCAGAGGGGCGTGTGGCCTTCACTACGGGCAAGAGTACGCATAGTGTCTCAGTAGGACACAAGGCCAGTGCTGGCTATACCGACAATACGGATTATAAAATCTTCAACGTATTGGCGCAGAGTAACCTCTATCTGGATGCTCATAATAAGCTTCACTTCAACTTAGGCTTCAACGACAAAGCCTACGGAGCTAATGCCTTTTACTCGCCCAAAGGCCCCAAACAGTACGAAGAAACCGACAATCTGGTCGCTAGTCTAAAGGGCGAGCTTGGGACGGAGCGCTTGCGTATCGTACCGATACTCTATTGGAATAGGGTACACGACCAATATCACTGGGTGCGCGGAACAGCTCTCAACCATCATCAAGCGGACCATTTCGGGGGGAATCTAATCCTGTCGTACCAGTCTTCGCTCGGGACAACATCTCTAGGTGTAGAGCTAAGGCGTGAAGACATCCTCAGTAACCGACTTGGCTTCCCAACGACTAAGGACCACGGTAAGTATGATAAATATGCTTCACGTACCAACACTAGCCTTAGCTTGGAGCATTCTCTGAGCCTTGCTGAGGGGCTCTCCCTCTCGGCAGGAGCCTTGCTTAACCATAATACGCAGAGGCAGGGTAAGTATGAGTTCTTACCCTCTATCAGTGCTACTTATCGCCCTTCTAGCGCATGGTCTATTTCGGCAGCTTGGAGCGAGAGTGTGCGTATACCTACGTTCATAGATCTCTTCTATGTAGGACCAGCGCAGCAGGGCAATAGTCAGATAGAGGCAGAGCGTAGCCGCTCGCTAGAGTTTAGCACTAAGTATCGCAGTGGAGCCCTTGATGCCTATGTAACGGGCTTTGCTCTCTGGGGGCGCAACATCATAGACTGGGTAAAGCTACAACCTACCGATACTAAATACCAATCCTATAACATTGGTTACCTTAATACCTATGGTGTCGAGCTAGGGATGCGTCTGCGCTTAGCACAGCTCTTCCCCTCACTCAATGCCGGGACTCAGCTGCGTGTAGACTATGCTCGTATGACACAGAGCCACGATAGCAATCAGCTCTCCTCGCTCTATGTGCGACGCTATCTGAGGGATAAGCTCACGGCTCGCCTGGATATCCCCGTTGGTGATAAGTTTACAAGCTCGTGGAGCTTACGCTGGCAGAAGCGTATGGGCGAGTTTCAGACGGGTGTGGATGCTAGCGGTGTGCCTACCTATAGCACGTATCCTGCTTTTGCAACGCTGGACGTTCGTCTAGACTATCGTGTACTACGCAATGTAGAGCTTAGTCTGAGTCTAAACAATCTTACGAATACAAAGTATTTCGATTTTGCGGCCGTGCACCAACCCGGGTTTTGGGCTAGTTTGGGCTTGACATATCGCTTGGCTCGATAGGTGGGCAAGCTACTAATAGGTCCTTCTGTAGCTAAGCTGTGGAGGCCTTAGAATATTGTAGTACTGCAATCGTCAGATTGCAGTACTACTTTTAAAATTTGCAGTACTGCA
>JAXFXP010000013.1:0-12549 GCA_034091595.1 Porphyromonas sp. | reverse complement strand
CGAGCCCATCCTCTACTTTGGCTAGAGCTACCTCGGCCTCATTGAGCCGTACTGCTATATTTAGGCCATCTGACTTTGTCGCCACTCCCTCTGCTATCATTTTGTCTACATCACCCGATAGCCGAGTCAGCAACTCTACATAGCTTTTGGCTAAACGCTCTTTCGCCACAAGCGATACGACCTGCCAATAAGCCTGTTCGGTCGATAGTATTAGCTCTTGCTCAGCTGCGTATACTTGCTCGTTAGACAAGGCTTCACCACGGCGAGCCATAGCATTATAGGCTCGGATCTTTCCTCCTACAAATAGAGGCTGTGTTAGGCTTAGCACCCCTCCGTATATATGCTGTGTTTGTGGCTGTAGTGCCTCTACTATTGAGCTTCCGGCCTGATTGAGCCCCTGAGCCAGCATGGGCGTTAGTACTCCTGCCATCGAGTTGACTAGTGGCAACATATCCGGATACTTGGCCGCAATAGCAGCCATCGTCTGCGCCAGAGCTGGATTGTTTGCCATCGTAGAGGTCAGCCCTGTCCCGATCAGCCCAAGCCTAGCCTTTTGCTCATCACTCAGTATCTGTATAGCTTTGGGATTATAGACATAGCCCGCCTTAAGCGTTAGCTCTGGTAGGTAGGCCGTAAAAGCAGCCTTACGTGTACTCTGTGCCGCTCGGGCAGCCTCTTTGGCAATACTCAGCTCCTTGCTCTGCGTCAAGGCTAGATGGCGGCATTCGTCTAGGCTCAGTAGCCTTTGTGCATGGGCCGGTATCACCAGTATGGCAAGCCCCAGCACCGCAAGCGTACATCTCATAAGCTTATCGTTCTCTTCTTATTAGTTTCAGTTAGTGTCTCATAGTGCATTCCAGAAAACTGCACACGTGTGCAAAATTACAATTATTTTCTCATTTGACCAAATCACGCCCTCCTCTTCGGAGACTACTCTGGCACCTTATAGGGAGCAGTGCAGCCACTGATGGACGGCTATTCACTTGCAGACATATAGGCATACAGCAGTAGATGCACAACTCAGACAATATAGGACTTAGGCTTTTTGAGTATATTTGTATGCTGTTGCTTGCTCATCAGATCGGCTATAAGCTGCATAGAGCCAGCAATACAAGCCTTCGCCCATAGACGTGAGAGTCGTTACCAGCCTAGTATGCTTACTCGCTAGTGCTACGGGGATAAACGCACAGATGCCCATGGCCAAGACTAGCACAGGAGGAGCTGACAGCAGCGCGCGGCAGCACCTCCCTAATCTACTGTATCCAGACGCTTCGAGATCGCTAGAGGAGCAGACGCAACCCTTCTACCCAAAGAACGCAGGTCCGCTACAGACTTACTTCGTCTACGATGTCCGCAACAATATGTATCTCTTAGGTACTTACTACCTCGGGCGCCCCCTTACGACACCAATTGCCTATACTCCACAAGAGTTTTTTGCCTATATCGCTAGAATGCAAGATGTAGCAGCCTTCAAGCGATTAGCCAAAGGCTCTGAGCCTACCCAAAGCAATGCCTATCAGCACCTATTTACCTTCCCTAGTAATAGAAAAAAAAACAAGCTAATAGACGAACTATTTGGCCCTGGAGGCTTCCGCCTAAACTACAACGGGTCTATAGACCTCAGCGCAGGTATCAGCTATAATAGCATTGATAACCCAAGCCTAAGTGAACGTGCTAGGAGCAATACCAGCTTCGACTTTAGGCAACAGTTCCAGATCAATGCTACAGCACGATTAGGCAATAAGCTACGTCTAGACCTCAATTACGCTACACAGCCACAGATTAGCCAAAACGACAAAAACATCAAGCTCACCTATGAGGGCAGTGAGGACGACATACTCAGACTCGTCGAAGTCGGTAAAGTACGCCTACAAACACGTAATAGCCTCATAGGTGGAGGAGAAAGCTTGTTTGGCTTACACAGCCAGCTACAAGTGGGTCGTCTGAATGTAGATCTGCTACTCAGCCAACAAAAAGGACAAAGACGACGGCTGCAGGTGCAGGGTAATAGCGAGCTACAGAGCTTCAAGCTATCGGCCTCGGACTACGACGAAAACAGGCACTTCTTCCTCGGCGGGTTCTTCCGAGCACGCTACGAGGATGCACTACGCAATCTACCGCTAGTCAATACAGCTGTACACATAACGAAGATAGAGCTATGGGTCAGCAACAAACGTGGACAATACGACGATGCTCGTGATGTAGCAGCATTCGCAGACCTTGGCGAGCATGAGCAAATACACAATAGCTCCATACTAAAGCAAGGCTCCGAGAGAGCAGCAAACAATCAAGCCAATAATCTCTACCCACTCCTCACCCAAGGAGGCCCTCCCAGGGATCTGAAGCAGATAAGTGATAGGATACCTAAACAACTGAGTAACGGTTTAGACTACGAGCAGCAAGAGCAAGCTAGACGCCTCAACCCCAGCGAATACACTCTCAACGAGCACCTAGGATACATCAGCCTGCACAGTAAGCTGCAAGCCGATGAGATGCTGGCTGTAGCCTACGAATATACCTATGAGGGCAAAACCTACCGTGTAGGAGAGCTAAGCCGAGATGCCTCTGTAGGCGGGGGTACGGATGGCGCTCTATTAGTCAAACTACTCAAAGGGAGACAGCTTAGTCCGAGTGCCCCCTATTGGTCCTATATGATGCGTAATGTCTATTATCTCGGTGGCCGAATTAGCTCATCTGGTAGTGAGGGCTTCGAGCTAGAGGCCCTCTATCGCAGCGACAAGTTAGGTCGCAGTGTCCCTTACTTGTCTGGTAGCCGAGAGGAAGGGAAACGCCTACTGCAATTGCTAGACCTAGACCGTGTCAACCAGCAGCACGAAGCACAGCCAGACAACCGCTTCGACTACCTACCAGGCATCACCATACAGCCTGAGCATGGTTGGGTATATATGCCAAGCGTAGAACCTTTTGGCACGGCTCTAGCATCCAAAGGCGTAGAGGATAGCTATCTCTATCACGAGCTCTACAGACAATCTCCGACCGAAGCTAAGCAAAAAGCCGAGCGCAATAAGTACAGCCTGCGTGGGCGCTATCGGGGTAATAGCATAGGCGAGATACAGCTAGGGGCTACTCAGCTCAGCGAAGGCTCCGTACGCATCGTAGCAGGCGGACAAGAGCTACGCGAGGGAGAGGACTACATAGTAGACTATGTACAGGGAACAGCCCGTATTACCAACAGTCAGATACTCGCCAGTAACCTCCCGATAGACGTGCACCTAGAGGAGGACGAGCTGCACAGCCAGACACGCCGTAGCCTCCTCGGGCTAGACCTCAACTATGAGCTCAGCAAGCAACTTCACCTCGGGGCTAGTGCTCTCTATCTATCAGAGATGCCCAGCGAAAACAAGCTCAGCCTAGGAGACAAAACCATCAGCAACCTAGTCTGGGGCGCCCAACTCAATTGGCAACAAGATCTCCCTAGTCTACAGAGGTTTCTAGCACGCATGAGGCTAAGCAATGCCCAGTCCCCGAGCCAGCTACAGCTAAAGGTAGAGGGCGCTCAGCTACTCCCTGGACGCTACAGCGGCCTAGGGCATGACAACTATAGCTACATAGATGACTTCGACAACAGTAGTAGCGATATAGACCTACGCAATCCCCAGTTGTGGCATCTAGCTAGTACTCCCCATGACCATGGAATTGCTAGCACAAACGGAGCTCTAGAGCAAAACTATGGGCGTGGGCATCTCTCGTGGTTCTCTATAGACCCTATTTTCACCAGAGCATACAGCCAACATACCCCTGCATATATCCGTAGCAATCCCTCATTCACGAGTAGCCATTATATCCGTGAGGTCGCCCAGCAAGAGCTATATCCAAACCGTGAACAGTTCGGTAGCCTTATCAATAGCTTGTCTACTCTAAATCTACGCTTCTACCCGAGAGAGCGTGGCATGTACAACCTCAATACCAGCCGACTCAATTCAGAGGGGTATTTCTTAGACCCACGCAATAGCTGGGGAGGTATTATGCGCAAGCTAGACCTGTCGGACTTCGAAGCAGCCAATGTAGAGTATCTCGACTTCTGGCTTATGGACCCCAACATAGACCAGCCACAGCGTCAGAGTGGTAGCCTGTATTTCAATATAGGAGACATCTCTGAGGATCTGCTCGCTGATGGGCTTAAGTCCTACGAGAATGGCTTGCCCACAGATACCAATACCTCCGGTAGTATCCTCAACGAATGGGGACGTATCGCTACCACTCCGAGCCTCGGCTATAGCTTCGATACCAATCCTGCAGCTCGCCTAGCACAGGATGCGGGCCTCAATGGTTTGAGTAGCGCTGAGGAAGCTAAGCACCCCAGCTATCTGGGCTACCTCACCTCGCTAAAAAGCAAACTATCGAGCCAGGTTTGGTCTAGTTGGGAGGGTAGTACACATAGCCCTCTTAGCGACCCTGCAGGAGATGATTTTGAGCATTACACCTCGCCACGCTACGACGAGCTACAGACGGGTATCCTAGAGCGCTACAAATATTATAATGGGCTAGAGGGCAATAGTAAACCTAGTACAGACGGACGCATAGTGGCTAGTAGGAGCCAGCCCGATGCGGAAGACATCAACCTCGACAACACCCTCAATGTCCTCAACCGCTACTACGAATACAAGGTCTCTCTGCGCCCCGAAGATCTGCGCATCGGGAGCAATTATATCGTAGCTAGCCGTAACGTCGAGGTACGGCTCAGCAATGGCGAAGTCTCGCCCGTTACCTGGTACCAATTCCGCATCCCTCTCAGAGCTTACCATCAAGCCGTCGGAGGCATCAGCGACATGAGGTCAATGCGCTTTATACGTATGTATCTATCTGACTTCGCAGAGGAGGTCAATCTGCGCTTCGGTAGCCTCAGACTTGTACGAGGCTCTTGGCGTAACTATACAGACGTACTACACAGCACCGGTATTGCGAGTAACAACACCACCAGAACAGCCCTCTCTGCAGTAAACATAGAGGAACACAGCGACCGAAGCCCCGTCAACTATGTACTCCCCCCTGGGGTGGTACGCAGCGTGGAGCTCGGCACTACACAAACGGCCCAGCGCAACGAACAAGCCCTAAGCCTCAAGGTACATAACCTAGCGCCCCAGGATGCTCGCGCCATATATCGCAATGTCCAATATGACCTGCGCCGCTATAGGCAACTACAACTCTTCGTGCATGCAGAGCAACTAGCCGAAGAGAACAGTCGGACCGAGGACGGCGATATGGAGTTATTCTTGCGTATAGGCAGTGATTACAAGCATAATTATTACGAGTATAGCCTCCCCCTAAAGCTCACTCCTGAGGGGCAATACCACCCTGCCAGCGAGGCTGCTAGAGAGCAAGTATGGCCAAGAGAGAACTTCGTAAATCTTAGCCTCGACGAGCTCCCAGCACTCAAGAGTCTACGCAAACAGCTAGCCCAGGCTAATCCGAATAAGCAAGATCCAGACAGTAGCTACAGCGTGCAGGCCAAGAGCAACCCTGAGCATACACTAAGCCTAGTCGGTAATCCCTCGCTCAGTCATATCCGTACTATTATGTTAGGCGTACGCAATAGGAGCGGACAGAGCCGCAATATAGAGCTTTGGTTCAATGAACTGAGAATAGATGAAGGACAAGAGGATGCAGCCTGGGCCCTCAGAGCAGACCTCGCACTAAAGCTCAGCGATTGGGCTTCACTCAAGGCTACGGGAAACTACAGCAGTGCAGGCTGGGGTAGCATTGAGCAGAACCGCAGCGAACGACAGCAAGACACCCAAGGCCATCTCGGTCTGAGTACGCAAGTGGAGCTAGGTCGACTATTTCCCCGCAAAGCACAGGCTACCATCCCTCTCTTCTACTCATACCACAGAGAGCAAAGGCGCCCAGAATATAGCCCCATAGATCTAGACATCAAACTAGAGGATGCATTGGCAAATAGCAATACTACGGAGGAACGTCGGAGCCTAGAGGTCCATAGCCTTAGCCACAGCCATCGTAGTAACTTCAACCTAATGGGAGCACAGCTAGGGATACGGAGTAAAACTCCTATGCCCTACGACCCTGCTAACCTACGCATTAGCTTTACCCACAGTAGCGCGTACCATCAATCTCCCGAGATAGAGTATCAAAACGAACTCTCGTGGGATGCTACACTACAGTACGACTATAGCCCGACGTTCTCTGCCCTTAGACCCTTCGCTACGCTCAAGGGCAAGAGCTCTTTTGCTCGCCAGCTACGCGACTACGGCCTACGCCTTTGGCCGAGTCACATCCATCTGAGTAGCAACCTAAGCAGGCATTATCAAGAGGAGCAGATGCGTAGCATCCTAGGAGCAGACAACGAGAGTAGGCTTCCTATCAGCTTCGCTCACAACTTCGTTTGGTATCGAAAAATGAACTTAAGCTGGAACCCACTACCAAGCCTGAATCTAAGCCTACAGACAGGTACGGATGCGCGCATAGAGGGAGCTAGAGTACAAGTGAACCGGAGCCTTAATCCTGACGACTACGCCCTCTGGCGCGAAAGCGTCGACAAAAGCCTACGAGAGGGGGGCACGCCTCAGCACTACAGCCAGCAGGCCTCGGCCAGTTACCAACTACCCACAGCGATGTTTCCCGCCCTCAAGTGGATCAATATGAGTGCCAACTATAGCAGTGGGTATCGGGGGGAACTCGGTGGGCAGCTACCCAATAGCACAGAGATGCGTCCTAATACGCTCTCTAATAGCCTCAGTACGGAGATAAATGCTCAGTTACGCCTACGAAGTCTGTATCAGCTAATACCGAACCTAGCCAAAATAGAGCGAACTCTGACATCAGGCGCAGGCAAGAAACAAAGCTCTGCCTCCGAGACAAATCAGCTTAGCCTTGGCAATAGACTGCTCTATGGCCTAATGATGATCAAGGATATCAACCTCTCCATAAAGCACAACCAGAGTACCCACCTACCAGGCTACCTCGGAAGGATAGGAGCAGCTTTTGGTCAGGCAGATCTAGGAGGCTTCTTGCGCCCAGGTCTCCCCTTCTCTCTCGGCTTTGGTGGAGCGGACTTCATCGAGGAGATGCGTCGAGCCGGACTTCTTACCAGCCGCACAGACCAAGCAAGCTCTGCCGTAGTTACACAGACTCGCATCGTCGACCTAAGGGCTACGATACAGCCAATACACGATCTGCACGTCCAGCTACACGGCAATCATAGTACGACCAAACGCACCGAGATACGCTACCAGCTAGATCCTGCCCCACAGTTCTATGGCGGTGATATGCAAATGACTGTCATCGGCCTACGTGGATTGTGGCAACGCGCTGGTAGCGACAACAACTATCAGACCGCAAGCTATGCAAGCTTCCTAGCTCAGCGCCAAGAAATATTCGAGACACTCCAACAGAATCTAAGCGCTCTGGACGCCACAGCCGAGCTTAGGCAGAATAGCCCTATCGTCTTGATAAATGCCTTCCGGAGGACCTACGTGGGGTCTACATCTCCTGATGCTGGTGCCCTGCCCAAGCTACTAGCAATGCGCCCCAATTGGACCATTACCTATAGTGGTTTAGGGCGTATAGCACCGCTCAAAAAGCTATTCAACAACATCACCCTAAAGCATAGTTACAGAGGAATCTATCGCATTAATAGTTACGATAGCTTCAGCTCTTGGCAAGCTAGTAGCATTCCTCAGCTCGGGTTCATCAATACCGGCGGACAAGCCTCTAAACTCTGGAGCTATGCCGAGGATATACACTCTGTATCTCTAAACGAAGTCTTCTTCCCCCTAATAGGAGCCGATGCTACACTAAGAAACGGACTAACACTAACGACTCAGTGGCGCAAGAGCCGTAGCCTAACACTCAGCCTAGGAGCTACAAGGCTTATCGAAAGCCTAAATGATGAATGGAACATCGGTTTTAGCTATCGTATAGCCGAATTGTCTAGGTTATGGAGGCCACAAGCAACCAAAGCCAAGGTCTCTACGAATAAGAAGCAATCAAGCTATGGAGGGCTGACGCTACGCTCGGACTACAGCTACAACTACAGCCACAACATAATCTACTCACTCAATGCTGACCTGAGGCAAGCCACTCTTGCTTACCGCAAACAACAGCTTAATATTAGCCTTGACTACGAACTTAGTCGAAGCCTCACGCTCAAGGCTTACTACGAGCTGGGGCTTAACGTACCTCTTGTCAGCCGTGGCAACTACAGTACGACAGATGTACGCTACGGGCTTGCCCTACGCATCAACCTAAAGAACTAAAATACTGCGCTCGAGTAATGAGGGCTAGCTCTCATAAGACTAACACGTATACAGACATTTAAGCCTAAACAAGTGCATTCTTTCTCTCGGCTAATCCCAGCATACCCCAATATATTATAGTCTCCTGACATATAGAATTACGAGCAAATTTGTACCTTTGCCCACGTCACATTGGTTTGTGCAGGTAAACAGGAAGACCATTTACATATTTCCCCAATAGATGTTAAGTGATAATTTAATCTCTCTATACAAGAAGAGCTTCTATAAAAACTGGGAGCGTACAGCTCTAAGTAATTACGAAGGTGCTAGCTACACAACGCAACAAGTGGCCACAGAGATAGCCAAGCTACACCTACTCTATGAGCGCTGCGGCATCCAGCGCGGAGACAAAATCGCTGTGATGGGTAAAGATACAGCCGAATGGGTTATTATCTTTATGTCCGCCATTACCTACGGAGCTATTATTGTCCCTATACTACAGGACTTTGCTCCTGCTGATGCCACTAGTATCCTCAATCACTCTGAGTCTAAAATACTCTTCATCAACCATAGCCTGTGGAGCAACCTGCAGGCCCAACAGCTACCCCAGCTGCGCTACGCTATGGGGATACAAGAGCGCAGTGCTCTATACGCTGAGGAGTCTCTCAGCCCCCTAGAGGATTTACTAGCAAGTCTAGAGGGGGAGTTTGCCAAACGCTACCCCAAAGGCTATGCCCCTAGCGACCTAAACTACTACGAGACCCCCAACGAGCAACTTATACTCCTCAACTATACCTCTGGGACTACAGGATTTAGCAAAGGGGTAATGGTTACGGGTGGTAATATTGCAGGGAATGTACTGTGGTGCAGAGACAACCATATCGTATCCTCAAGCGATCGATTATTGTCTTTCCTTCCCCTAGCGCATACCTATGGCTGCATGATCAATGTACTCTTAGCTCTAATGATAGGCGTACATGTAACTTTCCTTGGCAAAGCCCCTACTCCGAGTATTCTGAGGGGAGCCTTCAAAAAGGTTCGCCCCAGCATTATCATCTCTGTGCCACTCGTAATTGAGAAGATATACCTCAACACTATTGCCCCTCTACTCAAGACCACAAAGATGAAGCTTATGCTTGCCATACCAGGCTTGCGCAACATCATCTACCGCAAAATATGCGACCAACTCTTGCAGGGTATGGGGGGTGAGGCTCGCCTTGTCATCGTCGGTGGTGCTGCGCTAAACCCTGAGATTGGGGCCTTCTTCAAAAAGATAGGCTTCCCCATCTCCGTAGGCTATGGCATGACCGAGTGCGCTCCACTTATTTGCTTCACACCAGACCCCAAGGCCTACCGCTTAGGCTCTTGCGGTCAACCCCTCCAAAACTATATGGAGGTGCGTATAGCTCCTACCGAGGATGAGCACGGTAACCCTCTCAACCGCCGGGACGAGAAGGGACTCCCCGTAGGAGAGATACAGACACGAGGCACAAACACCTGTATCGGCTACTACAAAAACGAAGAGCATACCCAAGCTCTTTTTACCGAGGATGGATGGCTGCGCACAGGAGACCTAGGCACTATGGATGCTGATGGCTTCGTCTACATCAAGGGACGTAGCAAGACGATGTTATTAGGCCCTAATGGGCAAAACATCTACCCTGAGGAAATAGAAGCTAAGCTCAGCCTGCTCCCCTACGTGCAGGAATGCCTAGTACTAATGCGTAATGGCAAACTTGAGGCTCTGATTCACCTCAACCAACAGGCAATAGAGGCTGCGAATATCAGCACAGAGGAGGCTTGGAAGGAGCTACTCGGGCTACGTGCTGAGCTGAATAGCCAGCTGGGGAACTTCGAGCAAGTAATTCGTTTCGAGCAACACCCCGAGCCTTTTGCCAAGACTCCTAAACAGAGTATCAAGCGCTTTATGTACAAATAAAAAACTCTATACTCTAGACAACAACAGACAGCGTCCCAGCATGCAGAGCATACTGGGACGCTATTATTATCCGGCTTCATACTTGTGGGCTTGTGGGCTTTTTCGTACCTTTGCCGGCACTGAACGCTAACTGAATAAAATAAATAAGCTATTATGGACGATCCTCTCCCTCCGAGCACTGATGTCAGTGTACTAGGGTCGCACCTTATCAAATAAGCCATAGCTAGGACTTGCTGATAGAGGTGAAGACTCGTGATGTTATAATCCCCTATTAGAACTAAGCAATCCAAAGCAATGAGAACCTATTTGAGTCTAGAGGCAGGGATGTCTCAGCTTGATAAATTTACGCCCAAGTGTTGGGTCAACGTGGAGTTCCCGGACGATGACGACCTCAGCTTCCTCACTGAGGAGTTAGGAGTACCGAGCGAGTTCCTATCAGACATTGCCGACGTAGACGAACGCCCACGCACAGAGCGTGAGGATGATTGGCAGTTCACAGTCCTGCGTATTCCCTTGGAGAGTAATATCCAGGGCCTGCCCTATATGACCGTTCCTTTCGGTATCATTACAGGCCCGCTTGCCACTATTACAGTATGTTATCGTCGTAGCCAGCTATTGCCAGACTTTATCAGTCATATCCGAAGAAAGAATATTAGCATAGCCTCGCAACCCGACTTCATTACTCGCATTATATACTCGTCAGCCGTATGGTTTCTCAAGTACCTCAAGTTAATATACCTAGAGGTTACCCGAGCAGAGAAAGAGCTAGAAGAGAGTGTACGTAACGAAGACCTAATGCGCATTATGCGCTTACAAAAGGCTCTGGTGTACTTTAGCACAAGTATCAGAGGTAACGAGGCTGTACTAGGACGTTTGCGCACAGCCACACGCGTGGGCGACATCGATCCCGACTTAGTCGAAGATGTTGCCATAGAGCTACGACAAGCATACAATACTACTAATATATATACGGACATCTGCAACAGCACTATGGATGCCCTAGGGAGTATTATATCCAACAATGTAAATACAATCATGAAGCGTATGACAAGCTTCCAGATAGTACTTACGATCCCTACGATGATAGCCAGCTTCTACGGCATGAACGTAGATGTACTCATCGGCAACTGGCGCTTCTCTTTCGTATCCATTATACTGGTATCACTGTTACTTTCGGCGACCGCCTTCGTACTATTCCGACGTATTAAGTGGTTCTAAGCTCCTATATATTACAACCTATGAACCCCCAGACGATAGTTATCTCAGCTGTTAACCTCCGCAAAGGTGGGACACTAACAATACTCAGGCAATGCCTATCCTATCTATCTGAGCTGACTTTAAGCGGGAGTTATCGCATTGTCGCACTAGTACACAAGCGTGAACTTGCAGACTATCCCAGAATAGAATACATCGAGCTACCCTGGACTATCGAGGGCTGGAGCAAAAGACTATGGTGCGAATATGTAACGATGCACCAAATAAGCAAGGAGATTGGCTCTGTAGACTTGTGGCTCTCTCTACACGATGCCACACCAAGAGTACAGGCACGTAGGCAAGCAGTATATTGCCACACCTCGTTCCCTTTCTTCCCGATAAAATTCCGAGACTTTTTATATGACCCCAAGATACCCACATTCGGACTGCTGACCCAGTTTACTTATCGCATAAACCAAAAACAAAACAAGTATATCATAGTACAGCAGGAGTGGCTACGCAAGGCTTTTATGTCGAAGTTTGGTCTCAGACAAGAGGAGATTATCGTTGCCCGTGCTGATACTCCAGAGACAGCATATCCAGATACCAAGCTGGCTCCGCCCGTAGGACATGAGGGAAAATATGTGTTTTTCTATGCCTCCACGCCCGATACTCACAAAGACTTCCAGACACTGTGCCGTGCTACAGAGCTATTAGGACAACGCATCTCCCCAGAGCGCTTCGCTGTAGTACTAACGACAGCGGGCAACGAAAACAAATATGCCAACTATCTCTATACTCAATGGGGACAAGTGCCGGGGCTCCACTTCGCAGGCCTAATGGATAAACCTAGGCTGTACGCTCATTACGAACGCGCTAATTGCTTCGTCTTCCCCTCGCGTATAGAGACATGGGGCTTACCTATTACTGAGTATCTAGAGGTCCACCAAGCACAGCGTCCACTCATCGTACCCCGCTTGGCCTATGCCCAGGAGACTAGCCAGGGGGCAGAGCGTGTGGCCTTCTTCGAGCCCTGCGATGCCGAGGATTTAGCACGACTGATGCAGGCCGCTATCGAAGGGAACTACACCGAGTATAAATCCAATCCCAAACAAGCGCATATTGCGGCTCCTACGGCTCGAGGGTGGAGAGAATTATTTGATTTGTTACTTGCAGATCTATAGAAAATACTTACCTTTGCAG
>JAXFXP010000012.1:0-4027 GCA_034091595.1 Porphyromonas sp. | reverse complement strand
TAACATACAGAAAACCTATGAAGAAGTATCAATACAAAAGCCTATGTGTCCTAGGGTTAGCCTCGCTGATGGCTTGTGCGGATTTTGATGAAGTCAATCGCAACCCCACTGAGGTAGGGGCCGACCAAGCTCGGGTGGAGTATGCTCTAGCACAGTCGCTGACCGATAGCCAGCAAGACCCTCATATAGCTGAGCGTATATTCGTCCTCAACTGGATGCCTGCTGCACGTATGTACTCTGGGTCATTGAGCCTAGGGGCTTACAACGATGGCTGGCTCTCGGACTACTATCGCTATGCCTCTAGGTGGCTATCCTCGGCCAATCTGGCTATAGAGCTGGCCGAGAAGCGCATCAGTGCCGGAGGACTCACCGATTACGACCAGAAGGTACTGCCCCAGATGCTGCAGGTGGCCCGTGTATGGCGTGTGTACCTGATGAGCGAGGTGGTAGATAGCTTTGGAGCTATGCCTCTGGAGATGTCGCAGGGCAAGAACCCTAGCTTCAATAGCGCAGAGGAGGTCTATACCTTCATGCTGCGAGAGCTGAGCGAGGCTTATAGCATCCTACGCCCCGACCTCAAGGCCGATGATACCCAGGCAGCCTACGATAGAGTCTATCGCTATGACTTCGGCAAGTGGCGCCGCTATGCTGGCTCTATGCGTATGCGTCTGGCTATGCGTCTCTCGGAGGTGGCGCCAGATCTGGCACGGCGCGAGTTTGAGGCAGCAGTGGCCGGAGACTATATTGCAGAGGCTGGTCACAATATGGCCGTGCAGGAGCAGCCAGGCTGGAATGCCCTCGCAGGGGTCTTGACTCGAGAATGGAACCTATTCCGTCTGACGGCCACGAACAATAACCTGATGCTGGGCCTCGGGGGCATCTCTTCGGCAGAGCTACTGGCTGACCGCCCTGAGCTACATGCTAGTATTAAGCCTGCGAATTATATGGGTAGGCGCTACGAGCGTCACTACTCGACCAAGACCAACGACCCTCGCAGAGGCTTTTACTTCGATGGCTTGCCCCATAGCATAGACCCACGTGCCTATCGCATGTTTATATTCCCTGGGGACTATGACAACCCAGAGTTTTGTAAGTATCCTAGCTGGAGCGAGGCCACCTGGAAGACTACCAAGCGCAAGCTCTTTGCCACCAAAGCAGACGTAGACTCTGGCAATGCACTGCAGGAGCTGGATAGCCGCTTTACCTGGAATGCCACGGCTATCGGGGCATGGGGGGATGTAGGCGCCCTGAACCAAGTGTACACCTATACCGGAGCTAACCCACAGCTTGCTCTGAGCTACCGCAATAGCAGCCGTGCCCGTATCTTTTTTGCTTCGTGGGAGAGCTACTTCCTAATAGCAGAGGCTGCACTGCGTGGCTGGACGACGCCTATAAAAGACAAGGAGGCCTATGAGCGTGTTGTACGGGCTAGTTTTGCTTATCATGGTGTAGAGCGGTGGGCTGATGAGTACCTAGCCTCAGAGAGCTATAATGCTGTAGGCACCTCGGCTAAGTATGAGCATACTGTTGAGCCTCAGAGCAAGCAGATGGATATGGTGGATGGCTATACGGGCCAGACAGGTACTTATACCTACGAGTATCCTGTGGCGAGCAAAACGCTCTATGGCAAGGCGCTCAACGACAAGTTGAGTAAGATTATCACACAGAAGTATATCGCCAATGTGCCGTGGTTGCCACTAGAGGCTTGGTGTGATCATCGTCGCCTCGGCTTGCCTTTCTTCGAGACGCCTGTCGTAGAGCAGCCGATCTCCGACCTGCCTAGCCTGACAGCTACGACTGTGCCCCAGCAGCAGATAGGCTACTTCCCTCAGCGCCTCAAGTTCCCCTCGGTGCTTAAGGATAGCAACCCTCAGGGCTACGCCTCGGCTGTAGCTAAGCTAGGTGGCGAGGATAAGGTCCTTACCCCTGTATGGTGGGCTCGTAAGAAGTAACCATTTATTCCCAACTGGTAATAGGGGGCAGAGTCTACAGACTCTGCCCCCTATTGCTATAAGAAGGTCTCGCTCGTGCTACCCTCGTTGGGGCTAATAGAGATCTTGGTACAGCCTCCAAAGTAATAGGGTAGGCTTGTCGTAAATGCAATAGCACCCGTGCATGAGGAGGCCTGTAAGCGGAGCTCCGAGTACCTACTATCGGCCTAGGCTGACGAGATTCAGAGAAATAATTACGAGAAATTCGTAGAAATGCTTGCTTGTTTACGAAATGTTCGTAACTTTGCGATGTAGAGATATAAGAACCCATTAAGCACGTATATTATATGGAGCGATTAACCCCACAAGAGGAGAGTGTAATGAATGCCTTCTGGACAAGTGGAGCACGTACGACCAAGGAGGCCATGGCACAGCTACCAGAGCCCCAGCCTCCCTATACCACGGTGGCCTCTATAGTGCGCAATCTAGAGGGCAAAGGCTACCTCCGTGGCACACACCAAGGCAAGCAGTATCAATACGAGTGCCTCGTCTCGCCCGAGGAATACTCCGCACACAGTATCGGACGTATCGTAGGGCAGTACTACACGGGTAGTTACAAAGAGGTGGTACAGCACTTCGTCCGTACGAGCAAGCTCTCTGCCGATGAGCTGCAGGAGATTGTAGCCCTCATAGAGCGAGGAGCCGAGGAGGATTAGAGAGACATGGTTTAGTCAGCATCCCAAACAACAATCGCTATGCAACCCCTCATTCTACTCCTCGGAATCTCGGCCGCAGGACTTAGCCTATTCGCAGGCCTCGACTATTGTTTCCTTAGACGTAATGCCGATATTCGATTGCGTCGTCGCCTATTGCTACTGGCGATGTATTCCAGCCTGCTGTTGCCCCTCCTCGGCAGCCTGATACCGCTATCTTTGCCTAGGGTGCTACCCGATGTGGCCGAGCGTATGGAGGCCACGATAGAGCTACCAGCGCTCTGGGTGAATGCCTCGGAGGTGGCTGGCCACGAGGCTGAGTCCTCCACGAGTATCTACAATCTCGCTAGCCTCCTCGTCCTCCTCTGGGGCTTGGGTCTGAGCTATATGCTCGGGCGGCTAGGTGTGGCGCTGTGGTCGCTGAGGTGCCTGCTGGCTCCGCTCCCCGAGGCCTTTCGTTACCAAGGCATAGCCGTCTACCGCCTACCTGTGGGCACTGCTATGGGGGCCTTTAGCTTCGCAGGGCGTATCTATATCCCCGAGGGGATAGAGGCGGGGCAGGAGCTGAGCTATATCCTACGGCACGAGGCTGCGCACGTGCGGGACGGACATCATGCCGAGCGCCTATCGGCCCTACTCATACGGGCTGTCCATTGGTATCTGCCTACAGCCTGGTATCTGTATAATGCCCTCGATGATACCCACGAATATATTGCCGATAGGCTGACCCTAGCCGAGCATAATAGCGATACTAAGGTGTATCAATATCAATTGCTTAGCTCTGCCTTGGCAAGCCCTCATTATCCGATGATGCATGCATTCAATACTAATAAACAACAACTCAAAAAACGTATCGTTATGATGAACAAACTAAACATCAGCACACGCCCACTGAGCTGGGTGTGGCTACTATGCCTACCTATCGTCTGCCTGATGCTTTGGGCTGGTAACAGCCTAACCGCGGCAGAGCAGGTGGGACAAGCCCAAGAGCAAGAACAGCCTCAGTCCAAGAGGCAGCGACAGAAGGCTCAGCCTCGGAAGCGGAGCGCCAAGACTACGCCTGCTAAAAAGGCAGAGCAGGTGGACCCCTCGGTGGAGGAGGAAATCTTCGAGGTTGTGGAGGAGCTCCCAGAGTTCCCCGGCAAGATGGAGGGTATGATGAAGTACCTGAGTGAGAATATCAAGTATCCCGAGTCGGCTCATAAGGCTGGTATACAGGGACGAGTAGTGCTACAGTTTGTCGTAGAGAAGGACGGTAGCGTCAGCAACCTCCGGGTGATACGTGGTGTCGATGAGGCCCTCGATGCCGAGGCGCTCCGTGTGGTCGGGGCTATGCCCAAGTGGAAGCCTGGTATGCAGGCTGGCAAACCTGTCCGCGCTAAG
>JAXFXP010000011.1:0-10260 GCA_034091595.1 Porphyromonas sp. | reverse complement strand
AAACATATGTTGCAAGGGCGATGAATAGGATGTCACACAATCTATATTTACAGCGGCCTAATACGCGTGGATCTGGGATAGTCTCGAAGTATTTCATGCTTACAAAGATAGCGCTTGTATTTTGATGCGGTTGCCCTGGATACTTGTATAATCCTATGATATTGTCGATATTTGTACTAGAGATTGCGTATCGTACGCTAGGCCTACTTGCTAGGTTTGTAATCTGTATCCTTAATGTACAACATTGATATTGTCCCCAATGACCAAAGAATTGAGATGCCCCAAGTGTAGCAGTGTCTTTTCGATAGATGAGGCTAGTTATGCGGCTATTGTTAGTCAGGTACGAGGTGCCGAATTCGAAAAAGAGCTGCAACGTAGACTACTAGAGCTGCGCAACCTGCAGGAGAGCGAGCTACAGCGCCAGAAGCTTACTGACGAAGCGAAGTGGCAGGAGAAACTGACACGGCTGGAGCAGCAATTGCAGGATGCCGAATACCAGAGGAAAGAAGCTCTAGGGGCCAAAGAGCGAGAATTGCTAGAGCTAAAAGGCCGTCTACAAGTAGAGGAGCAAGGACGAGCCAATGAGCTGGCACTCGCTGTGGCCAAGAAAGATAATGAGATAGCAGAGCTACAGGCACGGTTGCAGAGAGAGGCTCAGCAGGTAGAGATAGCTGTGCTAAAAGAGCGTGAGGAGGCTCAGCGTAGAATCAATGACAAGGAAAGTGATTTACAGAGCCTCAAGACCAAGATGGAGCTTGAGCAGAAGACTGCCGAACTCAATGTACGTAGCCTAAAAGACGATTATGAGCGCCAGCTGCGTATGGCTCAGGAACAGGTGGAGTACTACAAGGATATGAAGCTACGCCTATCGACCAAAATGCTCGGCGAGACGCTGGAGCAACACTGCTGGACTCAGTTTCACTCTACTCTGCGTCCGGTGATGCCCTACGCTTACTTCGAGAAAGACAACGATGCCTCAGGGGGGAGCAAGGGGGACTTTATCTTCCGAGATTATGATACAGAAGGCTTGGAATACGTATCTATCATGTTTGAGATGAAGAATGAGATGGATACAACAGCTACTAAGCACCACAACGAAGACTTTCTGAAAAAACTAGATGCCGACCGCCGTGCCAAGGGCTGCGAGTTCGCTGTGTTAGTCTCGCTATTGGAGCCAGATAGTGAACTCTACAATAGTGGTATTGTAGATGTCTCTCATCGCTATGAGAAGATGTACGTCATACGACCTCAGTTTTTCATCTCTCTACTGACAATCCTCACACAGACCTCCAAGAAGAGTCTAGCCTACAAGCGAGAGCTAGAGGCTGCACGCAGAGAGTCTATCGATGTAACGACATTCGAGAGCAAGCTGTTGGACTTCCAGGAGAAGTTTGGCAAAAACTACCGTTTGGCGAGCGAGAAGTTTCAGACTGCCATTGCGGAGATAGACAAGACGATAAGCCACTTGTCTAAAGTCCGTGATGCGCTCCTAGGCAGTGAGCGTAACCTGGAGCTTGCCAACAAGAAGGCTGAGGAGCTCTCTATACGTAGCCTGACGTACAAGAACCCTACTATGCAAGCTAAGTTTAAAGCTGCCAAAGCTAAGGCTACTAAGCCGCGGGAGCTATCCGCAGAATACGATGATTACGAGGAGTATGATGGATAGTTATCCATATTAGATATAGAGGCTATTGGATGAAATAGTCCTCTCTATACTCTGCTGGCTATTAGCTCAGCCTGCACTTCGGGGGTGAGCCTAGTCTTGATACATGAGTAAATCTATGCCCCGCCTGCTTCGGGTGGGGTATAGTAGCGTATTTATCCTTATATTTGCCCACGTAAAATTCAATTATCGATATGAAGAATCGCAAGTATTACCCCTGGTTGGTGGTTGCCCTGCTCTGGGTCGTAGCACTCCTAAACTATATGGATAGGCAGATGCTCTCGACGATGAAGGACGCTATGAGCGTTGATATTCACGAGTTGCAGAGCTCGCAGATGTTTGGCAACCTAATGGCAGCCTTTATGTGGATCTATGGTTTGGCTAGTCCGTTTGCTGGGGCTGTAGCAGACCGGATGAACCGCAAGTGGCTCATTGTTGGTAGCCTTTTCGTATGGTCTACGGTTACGCTCCTAATGGGCTTTACGCATGACTTCAATACCCTCTATGCTCTGCGTATGGTGATGGGGCTTAGTGAGGCTATGTATATCCCTGCAGCTCTGGCCTTGATTGCGGATTTTCATACAGGCAAAAGTCGCTCGCTTGCTGTCGGTGTACACATGACGGGGCTTTATGTTGGTCAGGCGCTCGGAGGCTTCGGGGCATTGCTCTCTGCAGAGCTGAGCTGGGCCAAGACATTTATATACTTCGGACTCTTTGGGGCTGTGTATGCGGTGGTACTAGCTCTGTTGCTACACGAGACAGACGACCAGATTGCACGCATCAAGTCTGCTCCTAGCCAGCAATCAGCTTCGGGAGAGGGTGGTCTCGCTAATGTGTTGGCGAGCTTTCGCAAGATTCTATCTTCGGTACCTTTTTGGGGGATGCTCCTTTTCTTTACGGCTACGAGTTTGCCAGGCTGGGCTACCAAAAACTGGCTGCCGACACTCTTTGCTAATAACCTAAACTTAGATATGACCTTGGCAGGCCCTATCTCTACCGCCACCATTGCGCTCTCGTGCTTCATCGGGGTCTTCGTCGGTGGGGCTATCAGCGACCGCTGGGTGCGCACCAATGTCAAGGGACGTGTCTATACCTCGGCCATGGGGCTGGCTATGATGGCGCCTGCACTTCTGCTCCTAGGCTTCGGCCATTCTTACCTTAGCGTTGTAGGTGGGGGCTTCCTATTTGGCTTCGGCTTGGGCTTCTTCGATACGAATAATATGCCTATCCTCTGTCAGTTCTTCTCTGCCCGCTATCGCTCTACTGCCTATGGCGTGATGAATATGAGTGGTGTATTGGCCGGTGGCTATATCACCAAAGCGCTGGGCAAGTCTACGGATGCCGGTAATCTAGGTTCGGACTTCGCTATTATGGCCGCAGTGGTAGCCGTGGTGGTGCTCATCCAGCTGTTTATACTTAATCCTAAGACCGATAATATGGTAGAGGATTAATCTGATATATACGAATAACTCAACAACTAAATACTAAACTAACCATGGAAAAGATCATTGGTCTAATCAATGCACCCTTTACGCCCTTTGATGCGGAGGGTAATGTTAATCTCGCTCCTATCCCAGAGTACTGTGCTCTGCTCGTGCGCTCAGGTCTAAAGGGGGTATTCATCAACGGCTCTTCGGGCGAAGGCTATATGCTTAGCGACGAGGAGCGTATGCGCCTTGCCGAAGAGTGGGTGTGCGTAGCTCCACAGGGCTTCAAGGTAATTGTACACGTAGGCAGCAATAGTCTTACCAGCAGCTGTCGTCTAGCGGCTCATGCTCAGGAGATTGGTGCTTGGGGTATCGGAGCTATGGCTACGCCTTTCCCCAAGATGGGTAGTATCGAGCAGCTCGTACAGTACATAGAGCCTATGGCAGCAGCAGCTCCTAAGCTCCCCTTCTACTACTACCACATCCCTGTATTTAACCAGGCATTCCTGCCTATGCTAGACCTCCTAAAGGCTGTGGACGGACGCATCCCAAATTTCGCAGGGATTAAGTTCACCAACGAGGCTCTATACGAGTACAATCAGTGTATGCTCTATAAGGATGGCAAGTATGATATGCTCCACGGACAGGATGAGACGATTCTCTCTTCGCTGGTGATGGGTGGTGCCCAGGGTGGTATCGGTGGTACGACCAACTACAATGCCCTTGTCCTCAATGGTATTATAGAGGCTTGGAAGGCTGGCGATATCGAGAAGGCGCGCGAGCTACAGAACTATGCTCAGGCTGTCATCAACGTTATCGCTCGCTATCGTGGTAACATCTGCGCCGGCAAGCGCATCATGAAGCTCATCGGGCTAGACCTAGGGCCTAACCGCAAGCCATTTATGAATATTACGGACGAAGAAGAAGCTAAAATCAAGGCCGAACTAGAAGAAATAGATTTCTTCAACCGTTGCAATAAGTAGTCTAGCAGTTACGGATAGAAAGTAATCCCTAGCCAAGCTCTTATCGCTTGGCTAGGGATTTGTGCTTATTTAGGTATGGTATTCAAATCCTATTTATGCTAGGATAAACTACAGCCGAGAGGCTAATTGATAGCATCTAGAGCGAGGGGCGCTTTTGATGTGCTTGCTCTGCAGAGCTGATGCTCTTATTCGATAGTTGGGTACTCGGCAGTTGGGGAGTTTTTTGTACATTTGCCAGACTAGGGTTGTCAGCAGACAGCCGTATGAGTGAGAGCTAATCAGATGTATACAGTAGAATGAGTGAGGTGCGTGTCGATAAGTGGCTGTGGGCTGTGCGTGTTTTCAAGACGAGAAGTTTAGCCACTGATGCCTGCAAGATGAGCCGTGTTAGTATAAACGGCCAGCTAGCTAAGCCTTCGCGTACAGTGAAGGTGGGTGATATTATTGGGGTACGTAAACCTCCGATAGAGTTCTCGTTTCGTGTGGTGCAGGTGCTTAACAATCGTGTCGGGGCTAAGCTTGTCCCCGAATATATGGAGAACGTTACGCCTAGAGAGCAGTACGAGATCTTGGAGCTACAGCGTATATCGGGCTTCGTAGACCGTGCCAAAGGCTTGGGGCGTCCGACCAAAAAAGAGCGTCGCAGCCTAGACCAATTTATGGACGAGATGCCTACGGGACTAGACTTTCTGGACTGGGAGGAGGATTGGATGTCGGATGTGGATGAGTCCGCCGAAAACACTGTAGGGGGATATACACCCACCGAAGGGGAAGAGTACGAAGAATTATGAAGTTGGATATCGAGGCACGCTACCTCTTAGCACGACCTACCAAGCAAGAGCTACGGCCAGGTGCGATGAGTAGCCATAGCAAAGACTATCACTATCGGTTCCTATTCGTGCGTGGAGCACATCGTCTGCACACAGCAGGCAGTCAGGAGGATGAGCAGAGTGCTACACCGATGGTCTATTTGGTCCCACTAGATGAGCCTGTGTGTGTGCAGGCAGGGGCCGAAGGTGCCGAGCTAATAGAGCTAAGCTTTGTAGCGCATACCTCGCTCTGTGGTGCTATCTGTCCTCAGCGCCGTACTCAGGCTCGTGTACGTAGCCGTGAGCATAGCTCTACATCTACGCACTATCGGCCTAGGCGTACAGGAGCTCATACTGTGGGACGCTTGACTCTGAGCCCCGTGCTGCAGACATGGCTCGATGGTTTGTGCCACCTAATGGCCTTCTCTGATATTCCATATCGTTACTATTACAATAAGCTAGAGGAGTTCTGTTACCTTGTGGGGCAAGACCCTCAGGCCGAAGCCGAAGACTTTTTGGCACATTATCACTGTCGTATCTCGGGTTTTAGAGAGGTTGTGATGAAGGCCTACCGTCCCGATATGGATGTGAGCGCTCTGTATGAGAGTGCATCGCTGCTGGGGCTAAGTGAAACGGCTTTTAAGCGTAGCTTCCAAGAGGAGTTTGGGATGCCACCACGGGAGTGGCTTATGGAGCGCCGAGCTCGCCAGATATATCAAGATTTGATTTCTACAGATAAGCACCTCAAGGAGCTCAGTCTAGACTATGGTTTCTGCAACGTAAGCTATTTCGGAGCTTTCTGTCGTCAGATGCTGGGGGATACACCGCGTAGGATACGTAAGCGGGTACAAGGTTAATCATTATTTTATTCGTATCTTTGCGATGTTATCGCGTGTAGAGTGGACTTTGTGTCGAACTACGGCGCTTGTTGATATGATATAATAGAAGAGAACAACTCAAACAAAGTATAAAACAAATGGTACATTACAAAGAACTCGGTCTCGTAAACACGAGAGAGATGTTTGCTAAGGCCGTGAAGGGTGGCTACGCTATCCCAGCCTTTAACTTCAATAATATGGAGCAGCTACAGGCTATCATCGGTGCTGTAGTTGAGACGAAGTCTCCTGTTATCCTACAGGTATCTAGTGGTGCACGTAAGTATGCCAACCAGACGCTCCTTCGTTACATGGCTCAGGGTGCTGTAGAGTACGCCAAGGAGCTTGGTTGCGAAAACCCACAGATTGCTCTTCACCTAGACCATGGTGATAGCCTCGAGCTCGTGAAGAGCTGTATCGAATCTGGCTTCTCTAGCGTGATGATTGATGGCTCGCACCTCCCTTACGACGAGAACGTAGCTCTTACGCGCTCTGTAGTAGAGTATGCACACCAGCACGATGTAACCGTAGAGGGTGAGCTAGGCGTGCTAGCTGGTGTAGAGGACGACGTGGTAGCTGAGCACCACACCTATACGCAGCCAGAGGAAGTAGTAGACTTTACTACCAAGACGGGTGTAGACTCACTGGCTATCTCTATCGGTACTTCACACGGTGCCAACAAGTTTACGCCAGAGCAGTGCGAGCGTGACGCTAACGGTATCCTCGTGCCACCACCACTCCGCTTCGACATCCTAGAGGAAATCGAAAAGCAAATCCCAGGCTTCCCCATCGTTCTACACGGTGCTTCGTCTGTACCACAGGATGAGGTAGCTACTATCAACGCTAATGGCGGTGCCCTCAAGGATGCTGTAGGTATTCCAGAGGAGCAGCTACGTCGTGCTGCCAAGAGTGCTGTGTGCAAGATCAACATCGACTCTGATGGTCGTCTAGCTATGACTGCAGCTATCCGTAAGGTGTTCGTAGAGAACCCAGCTGAGTTTGACCCACGTAAGTATCTAGGTCCAGCTCGTGAGTCTCTCAAGAAGCTTTACAAGCATAAGATCGAGAACGTACTAGGTTCGGCTAACGCTATCTAGTCCTAATTCTTAGGGTCCAAAGACCTGGCTCGGGCGAAGTCTTCCTTAGGGAGGCTTCGCCCGAGATTGTTTTACAGGGAAAGGGCTTTTCTTCGTACCTTTGTAGTGAGATGATTACGATAGAACAAATTAATGCACTACGGGCTCGCTGTGAGGCCTTGGCGCGTTATCTAGATATAGACACTAAGCGCATACAACTGCAGGAGGAAGAGCTCCGTACAGCTGACCCAAACTTCTGGGAAGACCGCAAACGAGCAGAGGCTCAGATGCGTGTCGTAGGCGAACTCAAACGCTGGATAAATGCCTACGATACGGCCGAGCGCCTAACCGAAGAAGTTGTCGTAGCGCTAGATTTCCATCGTGAAGGTGTGGCGAGCGAGGAGGAGCTGGATGCTGCCTACTCGGCAGCCATTAGCCACTATGAGGAGGTGGAGCTACGCAATATGCTTCGTGCCGAGGAGGATGCACTAGGTGCTGTCCTCAAGATCAATGCTGGTGCTGGTGGTACCGAGAGCCAGGATTGGGCTAGTATGCTCGTGCGTATGTACCGTCGCTGGGCGGATAAGCAAGGCTATCGCTTGACGATAACCAACTGGATAGATGGTGAGGAGGCTGGCATCAAAACCGTAACGATGCAGATAGAGGGCGAGCAAGCCTACGGTTTCCTCAAGTCCGAAAACGGGGTACACCGTTTGGTGCGTGTGTCTCCCTTTAACGCACAGGGGAAGCGTATGACAAGCTTTGCCTCTGTTTTCGTCGTGCCTCTCGTCGATGATACTATAGAGGTAGAGGTCAATCCGGCTAATATTAGCTGGGATACCTTTCGCTCGGGTGGTGCCGGAGGACAGAACGTCAATAAAGTAGAGACGGGCGTACGTCTGCGCTACATTTATAGAGACCCCGAGACTGGGCAAGAAGAAGAGATTCTTATCGAGAACACAGAGACTCGTAGCCAGACCGATAACCGAGAGAACGCTATGCGCCTACTGCGCTCGCAGCTCTATGACAAAGAGTTGGAGCGTCGTAGACGTGCCGAGGCTGAGGTAGAGGCTAGTAAGAAGAAGATAGAGTGGGGGAGCCAGATCCGTAGCTATGTCTTCGACGATAGGCGCGTCAAGGACCACCGTACCAACTACCAGACTAGCAACGTGTCTGCCGTTATGGATGGCGATATAGATGGCTTCATCAAGGCCTATCTGATGGAGTTTGGAGAGCAAGAGGCGAAAAGTTAGCAAACTGATATAGCCAGATAGCCCCCTAAGACTAGCGTATGCTGCACAAAGTACTATTTCTAGCATTTCTAGCATTTCTCTCCTCCTGTGCTATTTCTCAGTATCAGGGTGAGGGGGACATATTATATACGGGTATCAAGGAGATTAGTGTCGCACCACAGGAGCGGCAGTCTGTGAGCGAGCAGGCACTACTAGCGGCAGAGGAGCAGTTGGCCTACAAGCCCAACAACTCCCTGTTTGGCAGCAGTAGCCGTCGTCTGCCTTTGCCTCTGTATCGCCCCTACCTGTATCTCAAATATGCGGATAGCAAAGGCGGCCTAGGTAAGTGGCTTCATCGCTTAGGACGCAAGCCCGTGTGGATTAGGGACGTAAACCCTAGTCTACGAGCAAAGATTACGGAGCGTGTCCTCGGCGAACACGGCTATCTGAGGGCGCGTGTTCGCTCATACATACTTCCAGATCCTAAGGACTCGTTGCAGGCCAAGGTATCTTATCATATAGAGCCTGGCACACTACATCTCTACGATAGTATTAGCTACTTGCCCCCTATGCGCCTCAGTGATAGTACGCAGTTGCTACACGCAGAGCTGAGTAAGCTCCGCCGAGGGCAACCCTATAGCGCTGAGGGCCTCATTGATGACCGCAATACAGTATCTAGTATATTGCGTGAATCGGGTTATCATTACTTCAACCCCAGTTACATTGTTTACGAGGCCGATAGCCTGCAGGTGCGAGAGCAACTACAGCTACGTGCCAAGCTACGTGAGGCTGTTCCTGGTGAGGCCCTTAGGCAGTGGCGTATCGGGGATGTTAGGTTGCGTTTCCTCGACAATGAGGATGCCCAGACACAGAGTCTACGGCAGGATACTCTCCGGATTGATAGTGCCCTTACCGCTTATTATACTGGGCGCCTCCCCGTGCGTCGTAAGACGCTCAATAGTCGAGTACGCCTACGCCCAGATAGTCTCTATCGCTATGGACAGGAGGACCTCACTATTAAGAGTCTAGCGAGCACAGGGGCCTTCTCTAGTACCGAACTATTCTATACAAGACGCACCGCAGATAGTATCCCCCTGGATAGCATCGGGGTAATGGATATGACTATCGTAATGCGTCGGGATAAGCCCTGGAGCGTCAGCCTCGGGGGGCAATTCCTCCATAAGACAACGGGCTTCGTAGGGCCAGCTGCTACAGCCACTCTAGGACGACGTAATATTTTTGGTGGTGGAGAGACTCTTAGCCTAAGCCTTAGCGCAGGTTACGAGTGGCAGCTGGGCAACAATCCTTTTCGTGTGAGCAACTCGGCTCTCAATAGCTACCAGCTCGGGGCTGATGTCTCGCTGAGCTTCCCGACACTGCTGATACCCGGATGGCTCGATTACTATTTCGCCTACCCTACGACGACGACCTTCAAATTCTCAGGCCAGCGCCTCAACCGAGCAGGTTACTACGGGCTGAATTCCCTAGGGCTGAGTATGAGCTATGACTATCAACCCTCGGCCTATACAACGCACAACATAAGGGTGCTAAGCCTAGAGTATAGCAACCTCGCACATACGACAGAGGTCTTTGATGCTATCCTGTCCGACAACCCAAGCCTCTCGCTGAGCCTCCGTAGCCAGTTCATCCCCAGCATAGGCTACACCTATACGTGGAACAAGCGAGTAGGGAAGCGAGGGCGCAACAACCTATGGTTACGTGGCTCGGTAAGCGAAGCAGGGAATATCACTAAGGGGCTCTTTGTGGCGGCAGGTAAGCCTTTTGGAGAGACCCAGCATATTCTCGGAGTCCCTTATGCTCAGTTTGTCAAGGCAGCGGCTGAGCTCCGTTATATGCGCTATATAGATCGTCAGCAAAGCCTAGCCACACGCCTCTCGCTCGGAGGTATCTACAGCTATGGTAACGCTCGCCGTGCACCCTATATGGAGCAATTCTACGTAGGAGGAGCCAATAGCATACGAGCTTTTACGGTGCGTAGCCTAGGGCCGGGACGCTTCCGCCCTAGTCAGATTACTGCCTATACCTTTATGGACCATGTGGGAGAGCTGAAGCTAGAGGCCAATATGGAGTTTCGGCGTCGGCTAGTAGGTGCACTAGAGCTGGGGCTCTTCGTCGATGCGGGTAATGTCTGGCTTCTGCGCCCTGATGCCGAGCGCCCAGGAGCTGCTATTACA
>JAXFXP010000010.1:0-19220 GCA_034091595.1 Porphyromonas sp. | reverse complement strand
TATCATAAAGCCAAAGCGCTTCATGATACGTGCGTGGACAGCCTCTAGGTCGTAGCACTCGCCCGTTATCTGGCGTAGCGAGATCGGATTAGGTATATCCTCAGGGAAAGACTCCTCGTTGATGTTGATACCAATGCCTATTACAGAGTAGTCTATATGTGTGCCCGTTATACTGTGCTCGATAAGGATACCTGCTATCTTGCGCTCCTCGTAGTATATATCATTGGGCCACTTTATCGAGAGTAGAGACTTTTTCTCCTCTGGCAGGTAGCGCGCTAGAGTCTTCATCACCCCATAGGCGGCTAGCTCGCTAACGGCATACTGCTCAGTAGCCAGTAGACCTGAGGAACGTATCAAGAAGCTAAAAGTAAGACTTTGGCTTTCCTCGGAGTGCCAGCTATTACCACGCTGACCGCGCCCCGCTGTTTGGCGCCGTACAATGACTGAGTAGAGCTGTGGCAGCTCTCTGTCGTGCTGCGCGAGCTCGAATAGCGTACTGTTGCTACTGAGAGCTTCCTCTACAATGAGCGGATTAGGCTTAGACGTATTCATGCTACTTCGTTATTATATGAGTGGATTGTGTACTTATGCCCCTGCGCTGAGGGCGTTGCGTTCGCGCTTGGTGAGCTTAGCCCAGACGAGGTCGTAGGAGTGCTGGACGAGCTCTCTGAGGAGACTATCCGGTAGCTCGCGACGCAGATAGACGGTATTCCAGTGCTGTTTATTGAGGTGATAGCCTGGCACGATAGAGTCGTAACGCACCCTCAGCTCTACGGCACGCTCGGGGTCGCATTTGAGCGAGATACAGGACTCCTCGGAGAGCAAAGAGATAATCGCGAAGACTTTGCTCCCTACCTTCACGACCAAATGTTCCTCTCCGAAGGGAAAGGACTCCGTTACGTAGGGTAGTGATAGATAAAACGACCTTAGCTCCTCGATATTCATAGATTATCTGTATTTTTGCCTTTGTCCTATAGGGCGTATTATTGCCAAGCAGTTAGATAACGAACAAAAGTAATGAAAAAACTAGTCTTTGCCACTAACAACAAGCACAAACTCGAGGAAATACGCAGTATCCTCGCTGACCGTATAGAGATCGTAAGCCTCAGCGACATCAACTGCTACGACGATATACCTGAGACAGCAGACACGCTAGAGGGGAATGCCCTCATCAAGGCTAGATACATATACGAGCGCTATCAAATGTACTGCTTTGCTGATGACACAGGGCTAGAGGTAGACGCTCTCGGAGGGCGCCCAGGTGTCTATTCGGCACGTTATGCAGGCGAAGGCTGTAGCTTCGCCGACAACGTCAACAAGATGCTACACGAGCTAGAGGGCGTAGCAGAGCCACGCACAGCCTCATTTCGCACTGTCATAGCTCTTATTGACGAAAAGGGCGAGCATCTATTCGAGGGACGTGTCGCTGGGGATATCCTCACCGTCCCTGAGGGTACGGGAGGCTTCGGCTACGACCCCATATTCCGCCCTGAGGGCTACCAAGCGAGCTTCGCTAGCCTAGGAGACGAGGTAAAGAATCGCATCAGCCATCGTGCTCGAGCCACAGAGGCTCTAGCCGAGTATCTCCTAGCACAAGCCTAAGCCCCTACCCACACACTATGCTGCGTTATCTCTATTACCCTTATTACATCCTCATCGGTGGACCTCTATTCATCCTGTCCACTATTATCACTACTACCACTATTATTATAGCCTGCTACCTCGGCTTTGGCGACTGGGCCACACGCTGGCCTGGCTTCGTCTGGAGTCGCCTCACGCTGTGGCTACATTGGTCGCCCATCACCATCGTGGGCCGCGAGCATCTACCCAAACGAGGCGAGACCTACGTGGTCATCGCCAACCATCAGAGTATGTTTGACATTTTCGCTCTGTATGGCTATGTACAGTTACCCTTCAAATGGGTGCTCAAGGAGGAACTGCGCCACATGCCCTTCATCGGTAAGGCCTGCGAGGCGGCACGCTTTATCTTCGTAGACGACAGCAAGCCATCGTCCATAGCGCAGACCATGGAGGAGGGCAAGGCCACGCTAGAGAGCGGACACTCTATCTTCATATTTCCCGAGGGGAGTCGCACGCTAGACGGCAAGGTCGCCCGCTTCAAAAAGGGTGCCTTCGTCATGGCTAATGAGCTCGGGGTTCCTCTACTGCCCGTAACCATAGACGGAGCATACCAGATACTCAAGCGTGGCCATTGGTTTCCTCATCCACACCCTATTACGCTGACCATACACGCCCCCTTCTCGGTGGCGGACTGCGGTGAATATCCTGCGAGTCTAGCGGCTGCTACCCGCCGTGCGCAGCAGACGATAACAGCTCCGCTAAATACTCAATAAGTCAACTATCTAAACATGTACAAAAAAATCATCAGCCTCTCACTAGCCACCTGTCTAGCCTCCTCGGCACTCGTGGCACAGTCGGCTAGCGAGCCGACCCTCAATCCCCTAGTACAGCAGCATACCTTCGGACAGCAGAGCATTGCGGCCCCAGCTGCCTTCAGTCTACGTGCCGATGCCTCACGCACGGGTTCGTACCCTCTACGCAACCTCGCCTCGTGGGCCAAGCTACACACAGGCAAGGCGACCTCTGGGGTACTACCACTCAGCATCGGAGTCCGTGGAGATAAGACTATCCGCTCGGTAACGAAACTCATACCTAATCGCCCCGAGGGCTACTACCTGAGCGTAGACACCAGGGGCATTACTATCGCAGGGCACGACGAGCGAGGACTCTTCTACGGACTGCAGACCCTACGCCAAATGCTGGCGGATGGCCGTCTGGCGACCGGCACAGTTACAGACTACCCCGATGTCCCCTATCGCGGCGTTGTAGAGGGCTTCTACGGCACGCCATGGAGCTACGAAGACCGCCTTAGCCAACTCGACTTCTACGGCCGTAACAAGCTCAATGTCTATATCTATGGCCCTAAGGATGACCCCTATCACAGCGTCCCCAACTGGCGCAAGCCCTACCCCAAAGACGAAGCCCAACAGATACAAAGCCTCGTCAATAAGGCCCACGATAATGGCGTTATCTTCTACTGGGCTATCCACCCAGGGCAGGATATTAAGTGGAACGATGAGGACCGTAATACCTTGATTAAGAAATTCGAGGCGATGTATGAGCTAGGCGTACGAGGCTTCGCAGTCTTCTTCGACGATATCTCTGGCGAAGGCACCAAAGCGGACAAGCAGGCCGAGCTTCTCAACTACATCGACGAGCATTTCGTTAAACAAAAAAAGGACGTAGCACCGCTCATCATGTGCCCCACCGAGTACAACAAGTCGTGGTCCAATATCGCCAAAGGCTACCTCCCGACCCTAGGCGACAAGCTCAATAAGGGTATAGAGATCATGTGGACGGGCAATAGAGTAGTAGCTACACTAGACAAACCCGATGTAGAGTGGATCAATCAGCACATCAAGCGTAAGGCCTACGTATGGTTCAACTTCCCCGTATCAGACTTCGTGCGCAACCGCCTACTACTAGGCGAGACCTACGGCAACTCCCTAGAGATTGCCGATATGCTGTCGGGCTTCCTATCCAACCCTATGGAGCATGCCGAGAGCAGCAAGATCGCCCTCTACTCCGTAGCCGACTATACGTGGAATATGGAGGCATACGATGCTCGCAGCTCTTGGCTACGTGCTATGCCTGAGGTATTACCCGAGGCGCCCGAGGCTCTACGCATCTTCGCTGAACATTCCTCGGCGCTTGGGGAGAACGGACACCGCTTCGACCGTGAGGAGAGCCGTGAGCTACAGCCCGAGCTCAAGCGTCTACGTGAGGGTTCAGCCAGCAGAGAGGATATTCAGCGCATATTGGACGAGTGCCGTGCCATCCGTAAGGCCGCGAGCCGACTGCTCGCCACGCAGAGCAACCCCAATATGATTGACGAAATGAAGCCTTGGCTACAGATGGCCAAACTTGTCGGAGAGTATGGCGAGCATATCCTAACGATAAGCAAGCAGACAGACAAGGCCTTCCTCACAGATTATGAGGACGCTAGGGCTCTACAGCGTCTGATGTATCTCCTCGACACCGAGCTCAATCAGAACCCCTATCAGCCTGGTGTCAAGTACGGCACACAGCATCTACTGCCTGCCCTCAATGCCCACTACGAGCGCCTAGTCAGGGCCTATAACAGCGCCACAGGTAACCAGCTCGTGAGCGAAACGAGCTACAAGCCCTTTGTCCTCACGAGCGACATCGCTCAGCTATCGGCTCAGCCCATCACGACACAGGGCAAGCAGATAGCCGTATCGCCCAGCAACGAGGTCATCAAGTGGCAGTCGGGCAACAGCCTTACCCTCATGGCCAAGCAAACAGAGCGTATCCATGGACTAAGTATAGACTTAGGTACCAAGGATATCGTCAGCAGTCTGAAGCTGGAATTGCTTATCGACGGCAAGTGGCAGAGTGTTGCCCTCGGCCAGAAGGCAGGCGAGACCACACTACGCCCCAGTGAAAGCATCGACCAGTTCGCTATCCAGGGGCTACGCCTTAGCTACACAGGACAGGACTCTGCCGAGCTACGCCTGCGCCATCTACGCTTTACCCTCAAGTAGAGCCACCATATGACGAAGCCCACTTAGACTACTCTCTAGAGACTCTAAGTGGGCTTATTTATATCTATGCAACACAATCACTTAGCCAAGCATGTGCATATCTATGAACAGACTTATACACATCCTAATACTCGCCCTGCTCACAAGTAGTGCTATCCTAGCCCAGCAGTACAACAAGGGCTTTTACCTCGGGCTAGAGGGAGATATGGGCTTCGTTACTCAGTCTCGCCAAGCCACACTCCGTAAGGACAGACTACTCAACAACGGCAACCACTGTGCACACCTCAACCTCAGTGCGGGCTATTACATCCCCGCCCTACCCATGAGCGTATCGATAGGCTATAGCGCGAATATGTACGCCAACCCCAAAGCGCTCAACTACGGAGCACTTACTACCGAGCTACGTGTACACCCCCTCAGCTATCAGCCTAACATCTACTGCGGTCTTAAGCTGGGGCTACCTATTACAACGGGCGACAATGCAGAGGGGCTCAAAGCGGGCTTCCACTCGGCACTCGTCATCGGCTATCTCAGGCGAGATGCATTCTGGGGCTTCCTACGCACCAATATCGGTGCTGGCATAGGCTATAGCTCCTACGGCTACGACTACAGCCTTTTTTCGTACACGGCACAAGCTCCCATTGAGCGGCGCATCGGCTCACGGCTAAGTCTTTTCGTCCGCATAGGCATACAGCTAGACTAAGTAGCTAAGCACAACTCCCCAAGCGCAATGAGGCTCTAGTACTATACTAGCTACAGGGCGTCCACCCTGCAGTACACGATTATTCACTGCTGGATGAACGCCCTGTTAGTAACTAGAGACTAACCCGTCGGATAGTAGCTTACTCTAGATGGCCAAATTTACCTGCCTGCACATCGTTTATGGCCTGCATGATCTCCTGCTTAGTATTCATCACAAAAGGTCCATAGGAGACAATAGGCTCTCTGAGAGGCTCCCCACTAAGCACGAGTACAATGGTATCGGGCGAGGTAGCTACTAGCTCGAAGGTCTCGCCCTCGTTCTCAAACTTGAGGAGGTTATCCTCTGGGACCTCTGTACCATCGACGAGTACCGAACCCTGCACCACTAGGAGGGCCGTATTGTAGTGCGCAGGGAAGCTAAACACGGCGCGCCCACCCTCGTTGAGCTTCGCATTCATCAGCGCTATAGGCGAGTGCGTATAGGCAGGTCCTCTAGTACCCTCATATTCCCCTGCTATCACCTCTACATAGCCAGCTCCGTCAGGCAGTAGGTACTTACCCATCTGTTCGTTGGCGATACTCTGATACTTAGGAGCGCTCATCTTATCCTTGGCAGGGAGGTTGGTCCACAACTGCACCATCTGGAAGATACCGCCCTTACGGCTCCATTCGCAACCATAAAACTCCTTATGTAAGACGCCTCCTGCAGCAGTCATCCATTGTACATCACCCTGTCCGATGACGCCACCATGCCCAGCGCTATCACCATGCTCCACCTCGCCCGAGTAGGCAATCGTTACCGTTTCGAAGCCTCGATGAGGATGTACGCCCACACCTCGGGGGGTATCACTCGGGGCTACCTCCATCTTGGCATTGTAGTCTAGTAGGATGAAGGGATCCATCTCTTGCATAGAGAGACCGAGTACAGAGGGAATAAAGTTGTGTACTCTGAAGCCATCACCTACCCAATGGGTTTCTTGAGGGTGCGTTACGAACGCGATTTTCTTGGTTGCCATAATCATTCTGTTATTTAGTTATGCCCTCTCTAAGGCAAAGGACGTACCACACAGACTCATTAGACAGCTCTTGTCCCCAAACAGAGGAAGGGCCTGCCAATTGCAGTACTCAATTCTTTAATTGGCACAATACTCGGCCATAAGTTGCCTCGAGATAAGACTACAGAACAGAGCCCCAACATATTATACCAATAATACCTATCTTTGCTTAAACGTTTAATCTATTCTTCACCACAATGAAAGCTATAGCACTATCCCTCTTGGTGACCTCTGCCCTAGCCCTCTGCCCACAGACGCTAGACGCAGCCAAGCCTAAGACCAACAAGAAGAACAGCTTTACCATCACAGGCGGCGAGTTTGTGTACAACGGCAAGCCGATACAGATACACTCGGGCGAGATGCACTATGCCCGCATACCGCACCAGTACTGGCGCCATCGTATGCGCATGCTCAAGGGCATGGGTCTCAATACCGTAGCCACCTATGTATTCTGGAATGCGCACGAGGTAGCACCCGACACCTGGGACTTCTCGGGCGATAAGAACCTAGCCGAATACATCCGCATAGCGGGCGAGGAGGGACTACACGTCATCCTACGTCCCGGCCCTTATACCTGTGCCGAGTGGGAGTTTGGGGGCTATCCCTGGTGGCTACAGAATATCGAGGGTCTGGAGATTCGCAGAGACAATGCTCAGTTCCTAGCACGCACCGAGCGCTATATCAAGCGCCTAGCCCAGGAAGTCGGGCACCTACAGATTACCAAGGGCGGCCCTATCATCATGGTACAGGTGGAGAATGAGTTCGGCTCCTACGTGTCGCAGCGCAAGGATATTCCGCTCGAGGAGCACCGCCGTTACAATGCGGCTATTCGCCAGCAGCTTATTGATGCGGGCTTCGATGCACCGACCTTTACCTCGGACGGCAGCTGGCTCTTCGAGGGCGGTGCTACGCCAGGGGCACTACCCACAGCTAATGGTGAGAGCAACGTCAAGGTCCTACGCGATGCTGTCAATAAATATCACGGAGGACAGGGCCCTTATATGGTTGCCGAGTTTTATCCTGGGTGGCTAACGCACTGGGCAGAGCCATTCCCACAGGTAACACCTCAGAAGGTAGCAGAGGAAACACGCAAATTCCTACAGGAAAAGATTTCATTCAACTACTACATGGCACATGGAGGTACGAACTTCGGCTTCACCTCGGGTGCCAACTACGACAAGAAGCATGACCTACAGCCAGACCTCACCAGCTACGACTACGGTGCTCCTATCTCCGAGGCCGGATGGGTTACGCCGAAGTATGACTCTATCCGTACAGCTATTAAAGCCTATGCTAAGTACTCTATACCCGAGCCGCCCAAGCCTATCCCTGTCATAGCTATCCCCGAGATTAAACTAGATAAGGTCTACAACCTACTAGACGAAGCCGAGCGTGGCAAGGCGGTAGAGAGCGAGACGCCACTGACCTTCGAGCAGCTCGGACAGGGCTACGGCTATGTGCTCTATACCCGTAAGTTTAATCAGCCTATCAGTGGCACGCTAGACCTCTCAGGGCTGAGAGACTATGCCGTAGTGTATGTAGACGGTGAGCGTGTAGGGGAGCTTAACCGAGTCTTCAACAAGTACACAATGGAGATAGACATACCCTTCAACTCTACGCTACAGATACTCGTGGAGAACTTCGGTCGTATCAACTATGGAGCCAACATCATATACAATACTAAGGGCATCATAAAGCCCGTGCTCATCAACGGCAACGAAATCACAGGTGGCTGGCAACACTACCGCCTACCCATGGAGCAGATGCCGACGATAGCGAAATCTGCAGTCTCTGCAAGTGCTGGCAATAAGCTAAAGAATGCGCCTGTCGTCTACACGGCCAGCTTTGACCTCCAGGAGGTAGGTGATACCTTTATAGATATGCAGAGCTGGGGTAAGGGCATCGTCTTCGTCAATGGACGTAATCTAGGCCGCTATTGGCACGTAGGGCCTCAGCATACGCTCTATCTGCCAGGGGCATGGCTGCGCAAGGGTAAGAACGAGATTGCCATCTTCGAACAGCTCAACAGTACCCCACAGACAAGTATCTCGACTGTCAAAACTCCTATCCTCCACGACCTACGCCTCCCCGAGGAGTATAAGTAGCAAACTCTCTACAAAATATCACAGCAGCTGTGCTCATAGCCAGGGCAACCGCATCAAAATACAAGAGGTATCTTTGCAAGCATGAAATACTTCGAGACTATCCCAGACCCACGCGTTTTAGGACGCTGTAAATATCGATTGTGTGATATCCTGTTCATAGCCCTTGCAACATATGTTTGTGGAGGAGAGGATTATACAGATATGCATGAGTTCGCTATCGAGCGAGCCGAGGCTCTAAAAGACTTTGTTCAGTTCGAGGACGGAGTGCCTTCGGTGGATACTTTCGAGCGCATACTCGGCCTCATTGAGCCCAATAGCCTCAATGCCTGCTTAATGATTTATGCTCAGGATATTATCGAAGACCTTAAGGACAAACATATTGCTCTCGATGGCAAGACTATCCGAGGGAGTAAGAAGCACAAGGGGAGTACGCATATCCTGTCAGCGTGGGTTTCTGAGCATGGTCTTAGCCTATCTCAAGTAGCTGTAGAAGAAAAGAGTAACGAGATTAAAGCCATCCCCGAGGTGCTGGATAGCTTGGATATTACGGGTGCTGTTATCACGATTGATGCCATGGGGACGCAGACCGATATTGCTCGGCAGATAATCGAGGCAGAGGGTGATTACGTCTTGTCCCTAAAGAAGAACCAGAAGGCGCTATGGGAAGATGGTCGGGATGCCTTTTCAATCAAAACGATAAAGACAGAAGAGTATCGCACAGATGACGTTGATCACGGGCGTGCAGAGACACGCATATACACTGCCTTGTCAACCTCGGAAGCTCTCTTGGACGAGGATGGGAAGTGGGCGAATTTACAAAGCTTACTGCGTGTCGAACGCAAGGTATACAACAAATCGAAGCAAGAAGAACTTTCAGATATCCAATACTATATCTCTAGTCTGCCCGCATCACAAGTTCAGCGGATTGCACAGTGTATCCGTGGGCATTGGAGTATCGAGAATCAGCTACATTGGCATCTAGATGTAAGCTTTGGTGAGGATCACTGCCGTGCTCGTAGGGGCTATGCTCCTGTAAACCTAGACGTCTTGAGGAAGCTGGCCTTAGGGATCGTTAAGGCTCAGAAAGACAAGCACTCTGTGAAGAAGAGAATGTTCAAGGCGACGATGAATCCAGACTACCTTCGGAAGCTTCTCAGAATTTGATGCGGTTGCCCTGAAGCATATGGAGGAGCCTTTGCTTAAATTAGCTAGCATATTATTTATACATCTTTTCTGCTAGAATCGTTATGGCTCTTCTTTGTAATACACGACCGCATACAAAGAGTGTAATGATTGCTCCCATTTGCCATCTAAGAGACCTGGACTAAGGTTCTGACGAGCTGTCTGGACGATTAGCTCCTCAATCAAACATCGGAGTTCGGTATTGGCTCTACTTAAGTTCATACTTATTTTCTCTTGGATGTTGAATGTAAGCGATAGGTGGCATGCAAGAGCATATAGCGAGGGATTACATTACTATATGTTTCTGATATACCTTGAGCGTTCACCTGACGGCGGATACTGCTTAAACCACCCAAGATGTCGAACCCATCTAACATCACCAGCAGTCGCCCCTTAAGGAAAGAGCGAGAGAGACGAGCATTCCATACGAAGTCATCCGTATTCATAGCCCTATCTATATAACCTCTGCGACTGTATATGGTCGCATCAGTGCTCAACTGGAGTTTCCAAGGTAGATTAATGTTTGCAGTTAGTCCATAATTAAGCTCCAGGGCATTGGTAGGCTGGAAGCCTATACGCTCGCTCGTCATACGTCTCCATGTACCATCACTCTTTAGCCCGATAGATGACTTCCCTATTTTGCAGTCTAATTGCAGCCTTTGCATCAAGTTCTTCTCTCTCACCTCACTCCTCTGGGAAGTCGTAAGCCCAGAGAGTGTTACGTCGTCAACATGGTTTCTCAGACCTGCTCCTGTTATCAACTTCATATTTAGCGTACGTGCTTTGTTTAGCGGAGCCATACAAGCCAATGCTAATTGTGCCTGCCAATTGCCGTTGACGTTGTCGGGACGGTAGGTGCGTACTCCCGTCTGCCTATCATAGCTATAGCCCATAGCAATAGCATCCTGGATATAGGAGCCTACACCTTCTATCCCAAGCATAATACGCTTCTTGGGATATATGCGGTTGATGCTGGCGATTACTTCATGCTTGTAGCCAGTCTTTATATCGGCATTACCTCTATGGATGTTAAGCGGGTCAGTAGTATCCAGTAAGTCTACGTACATATTCATGTCTGGGGTCTGAGGGTCGAGCGAGTATTGTAGCTGTGCCTCGTACTTATTGTCTGTGCTCTTCCATTTGAGGAAGGTGCTGTAGATGTTGAGTAGAAGGTTCTGCTTCTTCAAGTGCGTTTGATACCCAGCCCTCTCGTAGTCGTAGCCACGTGCCAGTAGCGTGAAGGGGAGCACAAGCTGACCAGACCATTTCGAGTGCTCGGTCTCTTTACTCCAGCCCAAGAAAGCCTCTATGGTGTGGCTATCATCTTGCTGTCGGCTACTATAGCTGTTGGTCGCATCCATCAGGGTGCGATATGCATTGACTGAAGGCAAAGAGCCTATAGGGTGAATAGTTCCTTCATTCCAACCAGCCAGCTGGTCTAAGCGGTAGAGAGAGGAGTAGCTGTCTCGTAGGCGATGCTCATACTTGTAGCTCCACTTGATATAGAGCCCTCGCTTGAATATATAGTTGTAGGCAGCTTTACCTATTAGGCTGTAACCACTTTCGGGACGAATATCGAAGTAGCGGTTACGGAAGTCTGTTGATGATAGTGCCCCCATTTGATAATAGCCTATGCTATTACGGTCATAGCGTTCTTCGTCTTTGTGGCTAAAGGACGCCGAAGCATAGAGTGTAAGGATATCGGGAGAGTGTTTGAACTTAATGACCGATTGAGCTGAGAGCCCTCCAGAGTAAGCACGACCTTCGGACAGTCCACCTCGTATATTACGGTTGATAGCATCACGCTTATAGGCATCTGGTAGCTCTGGAGCAAAGAGTGCACTCAGCTCCAACTGAGGTCGTGATGCCAAGCTACTGCCCAGACTGAGTGAGGCATAATCGTTGATGTCTTTGCTGTCTGAGTAGCTGAGTCTTGGCTTAATCTCTAAGTTTGCGTCCTTAAACTCCCAGTAGAAGCGGTGGTCTGTAGATAGGTTGAGCCCTCTGTCACGCTTTGACGAGTGAACACGTTCGTGCGTATCTCCCCCTTGCAGGAAGTTTGTACGCGTGGTCTCGTTCACCAAAAGGTTGTTTGCGAGACTTGCCTGCACATTGCCACTTAGCTTGTAGGCACCGCCACGCTTCTCAATGTTGTAGTCTAAGCCACCTTTCTTTAGTGTCTTCTCTCCGCCATTAAGGTCCGAAGGGCTCCAGCTACCGTTCTCTCCAGGCTTGCGAGAGTCGTTGAGGTTGTTCAGATTACCATAGGCAGCGAGACGCGAGTGGTCGGAGAAACGCATGCCAAAGAGACGAGCTAAATAACGCTCCTCTGTACCTGCCCCGAGCTCTATATTCGCCAGCATACCGATGTTGTATTGTTTCTTTAGGCGGACGTCCATAGCGTATTTCTTATCCCCACCTAACTCACGCCCAGCGAAGCGACTATCATCACCGAGGTGTTCGTACACTTTGATGTCGCTGACGATATATACCGGTAGGTTCTCCAACATAATCTTGTTGTCGCCACGGAAGAAGTCTTTACCATTGAGCATTAGATTCTCCACGAAGCGTCCGTTGACGTAGATTTTGCCATCTTTTCTGAGTTCTGCCCCTGGGAGCTTACGAATCAGTGCGTCCAGCATAGAGCCCTCTGCCAACTGGAAAGCAGAAGTATTATATACCAGCGTGTCTCCTCTATGGTAGAAGGTAACACGAGAAGCGGTAGCAGTCACCGCCTCAAGCTCTACGGTCTTTATACGTTGTAGGTAGGCAGTAGGCACCTCTCGCCTAGTCTCTCTTTTGTAGAAGCTTAATAGGGATAGTTTACGATAGCTGGTGTCGTATCCCTGTAGAGAGATGCGGAGTAGATATTCGCCCGTACGCTTGGGGATGGAGAATTCGTACTCTGATGTCTCCCAGGTCTGATCAAGACTGCGATACTTACTCCGAGCAATGGTAGAAGCGACTACACTGCTATCCTTGGCGGATAATAGCTCTATCTGACTACCGGGTAAGTCCAGGTGGGTTACATAATCTCGTACTCGCCCCTTGAGCATAATAGTCTCTTCCTTGGTCTGCCCCTGCAAGGCGTATGGTAGTAGAAGTGTAAGCAGTAGGATAAGTCTCTTCATCGTGTTATGATTGGTTTATTCCTTGCTGGTTTTTAGATAGAGAGTGATGATGTGTTATATGTGCTAATAGGAATCTTTCTGATACAGAGCTTACAAATCATAAATCGTGGGGCTGATGACTCATCCAATGATAAAAATCTAATGCAGCGTTCATAGATGCATCCCCCAATGGAAACATGGCTCGTAGCTATATATTCTGCAGTGTTGGAAGATGCAATAGATTGTATGAACTTAAGGGTGCAGTTGTCAAGTGTTGCTATTTGCTTTTGTTCTACCCTGCCACCATATACAGAGAGTGTGTCAGTGGTAAGATCTTGATGCATATCTCCTGCCCTTAATCTAATGCATGGGGTGGATATCCACAGAATATGACGGCTTTCGAGATCTTCTATATATGTAGACATATTAGCTGTTTTTATTCCATATATAACTCCTGTGAGGAAGGCTTCTTCCTCGATACTAACACCTGTGATATTTAGATGCTCTCTGATAACCTCAATTCCCTGTTTTATGGATAGGGGCAGCAGTTATGATTGTAACCCAGATGAATATAGCACAAAGGTAATTAAAAGCTTCAATATCCAAGAAATGACTTCCTTTATTCTCCCGAGAGTTCCTTTCTTATCTCTAGTACATAATTCTGATGACGCAACGGTCTATATTCGCTTTTCGTGATATCCGAATAAATGCAAAGAATTATGGACACAAACAGCCAAGAAAACTACGTGCTGGTCTTAGAAGACCGCACAGCCGTGAAGAGCGACCAAGAGGTGGGTACGCTCTCCATCGTCTCAGACATCGACGACAGCGGCAAACTTAAAACCACCGAGGCCAAGGAAACACATCAAGCCTCGTTCCTCAAGTTCAACAACCAAGACGGGCTCCTCAAGAACTTTATGACGAACTTCTTGAAGCAGTTCAATGACCCTACCCGCTTCGGCTTGTACAAAATTGTCGCGAGCAATGTAGAGCAAGGATTACAGAGACCAACCCTCTAAGCTGGCTCTTCCCCATCAGAGTCTATCAGCCACACCCCATCTTTTTTGAGATAAACAATGGGCTCTACCGTAAACTCAAAGCCTTCGACAGGGCTACGCTCCTCCCAGATATCAGTCATTTCGCTTTCTTTAGCTTTATACCTTGGGTCATATCCATGTCTAGGAAAATCTCCCAAGGCTTGCATTGTTTTCCAAGTTGGAGAGAGCATATAGTAGTCATCCTCGCCCCCTCCATCAATGACGAATGTATGCCCCCTATACTTCACCCCAAGTTCTCTAAAATAAGCCCTAATACCGACATTCTTCGGAGCGGGTAACGTATAGTACACACGACCTGTATAAGGACTTTGCTCCCTCTTGAAATTATATATCTCTACGAAACTTGAATCCCTTGCTAAGAACTCATAACCATCTGAAGCACTTACTATATCCAATAAATGCTCTCCGAGATACCCATATATCCTCTTACAAATGTGTTCACTTGTCAGAATCATACATTATAACTTAGATTTCTTGTTTATACCATTTAGTGTGCATATGCTTGGCTTTACTACCTTCATTCTACCGTTATAAATTTACTACTTTCACAAAGCGTTTTAACTCTGTATCATAAACCCCTCTCAAAATTTCTCGCCCATCACTGAATACTTCCCAGAGTTCAGCCCCTTCATCAATAGCCATCTTCACTGAGCCTAGATACCACGACTCTTCACCGAGGTCGAAGCCATAGCGTCCATTGCCTTGCTCAAAGCGTACGAAGCCAGACTTCGTCTCTAGCGTGTCGGCACTGAAGGCTCCGATATGCTCCACACGCTCTACTCGGAGGGCCTTTCGTCTTGACCTCGCTCCAGCTTTAGGACCCTTTATAGGTTGATATCTTGGAATATAAATAGTATTGCTCTCTAACTTAATTATTCCAGCGGTTTTACTTGTCCGATAAAGTGTAGCTAGCTCTATCTTCAGAAAACATGAATCAAAAGGACTTTTCCCAAGAAAGATTGTCTTATGTCTATTAGGTAAAAGTTCTATCTTTCCTCCTTCAATATTCAATGGTTCTATAGATGCATATCTTTCCCATGTTGCCCATGCATCATTTAAGGAGGTTTTATAATAGAACATTAACCTACTATTCTTTTCAGCTGCATTGATGTATAATCTAGAGCGTAGTAAAATTGTATCTAATCCGACGTTTTCAAGTACGACAGATATTCTGTTGATTGAGTCAATTTTAAGAGTTGCTATGAGCTTAGGCTGCTCTACTTGCGCTCCTGCATAGATACAGTTTAATAGTATCGTACAGAGAATACCTATTATCACCGCTATATTCTTCATGTTCACTTGTTATTTAACTTATGACCTTCTGAGCTTATGTGTAGCGTGATGATAAGGCGGTCGCGACTCCCCGAGTAGTAATCCACAAGGTAAGGGCTCTGCGGAGCTGGCCACTGCACCGTGCCGTGAATCGGATAAAACTGCGCACAAAGCTCTACCAGCCCCCTGAAAAGGAGGACCAGCAGGAAGAGAAGGCGTAGGCATAGATGCCTAAGACGACTCTGCCCAAAGAGTAACGACATGGAGAACATTCAAATATATATCAGTTGGTTTTAAATACAACGATACACTAAACTCAGCACAGCTATCTTCTCTGAAAAGCTATCTAGTATCCTAACATACACCTCATATCATTTTTTTCTGCTTAAGTAGACTCTGGATATTATTTATTTTTTCTAACAGAGCATTGCATTCAGCATCAGTTAAGATTCTCAAGAACCCTGTATCATGCAGCATCCTTACGAGTTCAAATATCCAAAACTCAACTCGATTGAGTTGTCTTACATCTCCATGCTCGACAATGTTAACAATCTTTAATAATGCACCTAAGGGGGCTAAGTTTGGTTGCTTTTCTAAAATTTCTCGAACTTCGGAGAGTATATGTCGTACATCTGACAGATTTGGTCTCTTTGCAATATTCTTTGGCATAATATTCTTCTAGTCATTATGAAAGATACCTCAAGTTCTCTAAATTAAGCACTAATACCGACGTTCTTCGGAGCGGGTAACGTATAGTACACACGACCTGTATAAGGACTTTGCTCCCTCTTGAAATTATATATCTCTACAAAACTTGAATCCCGTGCTAAGAACTTATAACCATCTGAAGCACTTACTATATCCAATAAATGCTCTCCGAGATACCCATATATCCCCTTACAAATGTGTTCACTTGTCAGAATCATACATTATAACTTAGATTTCTTGTTTATCCCATCTAGTGTGCATATGCTTGGCTTTACTACCTTCATTCTACCGTTATAAATTTACTACTTTCACACAGCGTTTTAACTCTGTATCATAAACCCCTCTCAAAATTTCTCGCCCATCACTGAATACTTCCCAGAGTTCAGCCCCTTCATCAATAGCCATCTTCACTGAGCCCAGATACCACGACTCATCACCGAGGTCTAGGGCATAGCGAGCCTGTGCACTAGACCTAAAGCGAACTAGGCCGAAGCTGCGCTCCAGTTTCTCTCTATCGAAGGCTCCGATATGCTCTACACGCTCTACGCTTAAGCTATCTGGGGCAGAACCCTCGGCACGCAACGTCCCTAGTCCCCCGAGAAGGAGGACCAGCAGGAAGAGAAGGCGTAGACATATCCAGCGGTATGGCATGAGGCTATTGGAGGGGAATGGATTCTGTTTGGCTAGACTACTCTATCCCTTGATACTTGGCGAGGTCTCTAGCTAAGTGCTCTCGGAACGCAGGGTACTCTTGGTCCGTGTACTCGAAAATACGTTGACGTACAATCTCGGGGATTCGGTCTAAGCGAATAAGCTCGTCGTACTTAGCAAACTCAGGATAGTCAAGCCAAAGTCGTGATAGTTCTTCACCAGATAGGCTAGGTAGCTCTTCGACTATCTCTTCATAAGTACCATCGTAGGCTTCTCCTTGGTATACTTTAGAAGTAGAGCTCCCATCGGGAAGAAAGCGAAAATCGATACGTCGTATCTTCTCCGCTGTACCCGGCTTGCATTCTGCGAGACTAATACACAATAAAAACAATCTGCCGTCTTCAGAGATGCTATCTCTATAATCGTAGATGAGATAGTCGTCAAAGTTATCTCGGAGGAAGTCTACACCCCAAAAGCCAGCGTTTGAGGCTATAGCACAGTAAGGGCTATCGTCATCATTGAGAATCGTAGCATAGTAGGTATTCTGCTTGTCATGAGCTTCACGCGAAGCAAGCTCCAAGAGCCCGTCCTTGTTCTTCCTACGGCTATAACGGGTCTTGTTGTAGCCGTCTAAACGTCTCAGAGTTACTTCCTCTGATGATGGTGCTTGGAAGATATGATTCCATTCTCTTAAAAGCGTTTTCATTTAGTTATAGTATTTATTATTGACGTCTCGTATTCTAATTTTATTTTCAGAGGCATAGTCTAATACCTTTTGAGGGATAGATTTAGATTGCACGGGAACCTCTAGTATCATCCGGCCTTTAAGCTTTTCCCCATACTTAAGAATGCCCTTGTTTGCTCCACTAATGCTCGACGGAACCTCTGCAATGGCCGCACCTTCGGGGTACTTCTCCTTCAGCTCTTTCAGATACTTGATAGCCGTCTCTTCGTTAATCTCTGCTAGCTGAGTGTATTTGCGAGAAACAATCTCTCTTTTGACGGGAGAATATGAGTCTAATCTTACATACCCACTCTTTGACTTGGGCGAGACGACATATACCTCATTGAATGGATACCTCCTTTTCCTCTAGCCCTTTTTTAGTTCATTCTTCTGCCACGCTTCAAGTTCTCCCCCTTCCTCTGCAAACCAACGAGTATGAATAGTGATTTCATCTATCATATTATCTAGATCAAGCAGAGGCTCATACCCAATCTTACAGTCAAACTTACCTGTGAGAGGCTCATAGACCATTTTCAGATACTTAGGAACTTCTCGTTCATCTTCAATGAAGCACTGGCGTATTTGTTCCGCTAATTCATTCCCTGATGAGTTTAACCAATCCTGATTATTATCCGAAACATCATAAACATTAGATGAATACTCATTTAACCGATGATGCATAGAGAGATGCCCATTGATACGATAGAACACGAGATACATCCCCCCCAAGTTCTAATGAGATGTATATGTATATACCCTCAATCTCGCCACTGTAATCTGTATATTCAAAGGCTATATGCAAAGCCTCTTGTATTAGCTCAGAAAAATTAGCGTCAAATTCTTGCATCATGAACTTTAGTTGTTATATATGATTGGAATACTGTATTTTACTCTATCTATCTTATAGTCTAGTTTGAAGCCGCTGGGACGCATACTCTCTCCCTCATACAATACTTGTATCCGAAGCTCCACTTTAGAGCCTCTGTGAAGAGCCTCTGCCCAGAGATTTTCATGGTACTTTGTATTTACTTAGATTAACTGAGCTCAGCTGGGATACGAGGTTATCCAGTTCGGGAGAGCCACCAAATCTATCTACTATTAGATGACCAGCATGATCCCCAGATGTCTTGCCCGGAGTACGAGGGTTGTGTCTCAACCGTTTCTCTCGCTCTGTAAGTCTCAAGTTATCGGTAGACATGCTTGTAAGGCGTCCGAGTTCATCTGTCTCTCCCCAATTTAATAGCTTATTTCAAAGCTAGATGGACATAAATCTTTTTATTCATAGACTCGTGCAGCCAAGAGTGCTGCAGAAAGTACTCCCCAGCTAATATCTTCGAATGGTGTATCCAGAATATATCCCAATAAACCTTGCAGATACGACTCTAACTGATTATTTTCCCATACGTCTTGGTTTAAAACATAGTCTTCTTGTAGCTTTTGCATGAAAAGTTCAAAGTCTGCCTTACTACGAACATCCTTAGACATCGAATAAATATCACTCATTTGCTTCTCTTATTTTAATACTACTTCCATTATTTCGGGTTGTAAATTTATATCTTTCCCCTTGAGGAATAACAGCCTTAGCATAAACACCTCGCTCGCTGTGATGCGGACCTAAAGCAAAACGATTAACAGCAATAGATACCTCCATGCTGCTAATCGTTCTCTTCATCCCTATCGGTAATATTACTATGGGAAGATCTCTATAATCCAGGCTTTCAACATAGGCATTACTCTCTGCTATGCGTACAAGAGTCTGATTAATCCGCTCCAATTGACTCTGTGTGCTACCTATTTCCTGAGCAACAGATAGAGTCAAACTATACAATAGGGCAAGGACAAGAATAGATATCCGCCCTAGGGAACGGATGACAACCGATGTAAAAGAGTAGGCTAATCGACTCGTACTCATACCTTAAACTATAGATGTCATAACACAGCAAAGATAGTGTAAAGACTGTAAAAGCACAAGGCCAAATAGCTCTCTAAAAATGCGATATCAAAAGAATAAGACGAAGGAGATGTATGACACTATATATTCTGCATAGAGTGCACGAGCATACAAAA
>JAXFXP010000009.1:0-7167 GCA_034091595.1 Porphyromonas sp. | reverse complement strand
ATCTATGGCCTCACGGGTATGGCTGCTTATCTAGACCATGCTATGCGTCTAGGCTTCGACAACGAGGCCTGCCACGCCTTTACTCAGGAGGCACTACGTGATATCGCTGTGAAGACGATGTCGGCAGATGAGCTTGTAGCTCTAGTGCTACGCACGGGTGAGTTTGGCGTACACGCTATGGCCCTCCTAGATACGGCTAATACGACTAAGTACGGACACCCTGAGATGACCAAGGTAAACATCGGTGTAGGTACTCGCCCTGGTATCCTGATTAGTGGTCACGACCTCCATGATATGGAAGACCTCCTCAAGCAGACCGAGGGTACTGGTATCGACGTGTACACGCACAGCGAAATGCTCCCTGCCCACTACTATCCCGAGTTCAAGAAGTACAAGCACTTCGTCGGCAACTATGGTAACGCCTGGTGGCAGCAGCGTGAGGAGTTCACCTCATTCAACGGTCCTATCGTCTTTACTACGAACTGTATCGTGCCACCTCTGAAGACCTCGACATACAAGGACCGCATGTTCACCAGCAACGCCACTGGCTACCCTGGCTGCAAGTACATTCCTACGGACGAGAACGGCCACAAGGACTACAGCGAGGTAATCGCCATCGCCAAGACTTGCCAGCCTCCTACCGAGATAGAGAAGGGCGAGATCATCGGGGGCTTTGCGCACAATCAAGTACTAGCCCTCGGGGATAAGGTGGTAGAGAACGTCAAGAGCGGTGCTATCCGTCGCTTCATCGTGATGAGTGGCTGTGATGGCCGCATGAAGAGCCGCGACTACTACACCGAGTTTGCTAAGGCTCTACCGAAGGATACTATCATCCTGACCTCTGGATGTGCTAAGTACCGCTACAACAAGCTACCACTAGGGGACATCAACGGTATCCCACGCGTCCTCGATGCTGGCCAGTGCAACGACAGCTACTCTCTAGCTGTTATCGCCCTCAAGCTCAAGGAAATTTTCCAGCTCAACGACATCAACGAGCTGCCTATCACCTACAATATCGCTTGGTATGAGCAGAAGGCCGTTATCGTTCTCTTGGCCCTCCTATACCTAGGAGTGAAGGATATCCACCTCGGCCCAACGCTCCCAGCCTTCGTCTCTCCGGGCGTGGCTAAGGTGCTCATCGAGAACTTCGGTATCGCTAGCATCGGCAGCGTGGAGGATGACCTCAAAAAGTTTGGTCTAGTGTCATAAGATTAGCGGCCATTGATGTGATAACAAATAGCCCTGCGCTCCGTGCGGAGCGCAGGGCTATTGCTTTGTCTTGGCTTATAGTTTGCCAACATTGTGCGACCTTGGGGGCCCGCAATAGTGGCTCTACCTTATAGTGCCATATGGGCGAAGGCGTACACCGTAATACCTGCGATAATCACGTATACAAGTGCATAGGGGAGTGCCGAGCGTAGGATAGCGCCCTCCTGACCCTGCATATCGCAGGAAGCCGTAGCGATGGCAATAGACTGAGGTGAGATAATCTTACCACCCGTAGCACCAGCGGTATTGGCGGCTGCGAGCCATGAGACATCCATATCCAGCTGTCCTGCCACCTCGGCCTGTAGCTTGCCGAAGAGGATATTAGACGAGGTATCACTACCCGTAGCGAAGGTCCCGAGAGCACCTACCAGCGGAGAGAAGAGTGAGTAGAGAGAGCCTGTAGCCACTACGAGCGCATCGGCGATCTCCTTAATCATACCACTGTGCGTCATCACGGCACTCATGGCCACTAGGCTAATGATGGTAACGGCACTCTTATTGAGCTTCATCACCGTCTGCCCTAGGATAGAGAAGAGCTTGCCCACACTTACGCCCTGTACGAGACCACCGATGAAGGCCCCGAGGAAGAGCATCAGACCAGCGTTGGAGAGCCAACCGAAGTTGAAGGTCTTGCCCTCAGCATAGATGGGGAGCGGTATCTTGGATACGCAGTGCGTCTTGAGGAACTCGCTGATAGGGCCTGATAGAGGACTAGCCAGTACGATGAAGAGCAGGATAAAGCCGTACACAGCCCATGCCTTGGCCAGCTGACCACCAGTGTAGTTGAGCTGCTGCCCCTCGCCCTTCTCGGTCATCTTAGCCCAGATAACGAGGAAGATGATACAGGCGATACTACCGAGGATGGCTGGTGTCTCAGCCCCGATGAAGTAGCCTGCTGCGAACTGAGCCGCTAGAGAGATAGCCCCTACGAGGAGCGTCAGGATAATGTTGGGGATGATGTACTTTTTGCTCGTGTCCGTGAGGTAGAGGATAACGAAAGGAATCATAAACATCAGGACAGATAGCTGTAGGACCACGTCTCCGGCTACTATCTGGATAACATGTGCAGGTACATCGCTACCGTGCGCCTCCTTGGCCAGTGTGATAACGGGTACCCCTACAGCACCGAAGCCTGTAGCCACACTATTACCTATCAGAGATACTAGTGCAGAGAACATAGGCTTGAAGCCGAGACCAATAAGGATGGCTGCAGGGATAGCTACTGCTGTACCGAAGCCAGCCATACCCTCGAGAAGCCCCCCGAAGCCCCACACGATCAGTAGCACCTGGATGCGCTTGTCGCTAGAGATGCTCGTGAACTGCTGCTTGATGACCTCGATTTGCTTACTCTCTAGGAGGATGTTGTAGCTATAGATCGCCATCATAATGATGATCAGGATGGGGAAGATAGCCTTTAGCGCTCCCTCTACGAAAGCCCACCACGTAACGGTAGTAGCCGTTAGCTCTGGGTTGATAGCTGTGTACGTGTCAATCGGAAATTCGCCGAGAGCGGGCATTGCAAAGAGCGCAATGACAATGGCGGATAGGAGTGCTGCTACGGCGCTCCAGTCGCCACGCACCTTAAAGCCGACCATCAAAACGATCAGCAATAGGATAGGTAGTAGAGATAGGAAGATGCTCATACGTAACCTGATTTTAAGTGATACTTATAGTGCTTATGATTATTAACCTTATCGTGTCGCTAAGTTAGATATTTATTTCGGATGTGCAAATGTGGTAGCCAATTTTTTAATATCCTTGGCGGATAATAAGCCTTTAGCTAGTGAAGGCTGTTTGGTTTATTAAATAGATGCTAGTGGATATAGATGTCTCTCTTGTGTGGGTTTGGTCGGTAATCCTGCACAGATCGGAGGCTGTATCTGATTTTTGTCTATCAGTCGATGCAATAATAAAACATAAGCACGGAGCATAATTTTTATGCTCCGTGCTTATTAAGAGCGCCCTAAATGTAGGCTTATTTAAGCTTGGGGAGTAGGCTTCTTAGCCTATGGTTTATAGACGAAGGCTAGCGTAAGCGTAGACACCACTTCCTTGCCCTGGAGTAGCTCTAGCAACACACGGTAGCGCCCTACTTTTTTGCTCGCCTCTGGCCCCAGCTCGTAGTGAACGAAGACGCTATGCCCAGGGCGTAGTGCCGAGTCTTTGAGCTCTATCTCTTCGCTCAGCATACTGTCATCGAGCATGTCGTTGAGCATGCATAGGTTGGCAGCACAGAACTGCGAGAAGCCACTCGTCCGATCCTCTAGGGCATCTAGCTTGGTAGCCCTTAGGTAGTACTTGCCTGCACCATGCACACGCCCAGGCATTAGATAGAGGAAGGGGGATATTAGCTCTATGCGCTCGCTTCCACTTGATGTCGTCCTCTTCTCTACAGTGGTGCACTCTACAGTAGCACCGCTGGCATAGTCTGCTTCTAGGCTGCGGTACCAGACTCTGTCTGACTGCAGTAGAGGCCTATCTATGTCTTGCTCGTTCTCCTCGTTGGCTCCGCTAGTGTTAGCATCTCCTAGTGCTATCATTTGGGCTGTCAAGACTTCCTGTGTGCTGGGCTCATAGACGAAGGCAACGACCTTTTTGTTTGTTGTCGTGCCGCCGAGGTCCCGCTCTAGCGAGAGCGTATGTGTGTAGCTAGTACCTGTGGGGTAGGCCTCTCCCCATAGCCCGTTGAGGGCTCTGCGTAGCACATGGTGGTGCAGATAGTCTGCTTTAGCCCCACTAGGTGTCAGCTGATAGGCCTGTACATCCTCTACGAGCCAAAGCTGTAGCTTCAGCGTCTGTAGGGTGGGAGTGCCATCGAGAGGCTGTACCTCTACCTTGAGCTGATAATTGTCTCCCGACTGCTGCAGCCCCAGCTGCATATCATATCTAGGCTTGCGCTGTAGTAGCTCTGCAAACTGTGCTGCCCAGAGGTCGCTCGTTTGTGAGTAACTGTCTGGCCCCGACGCTCCCTGCCTATTGACCATGATACCTGGTATAGCACGGCGTAGGCGGAAGTGCTCTGCATAGCTATTGGCCTCTTCGCTAGCGAGCTCTGGGCGAGTCATCCCGGTACGGCTAGCGTGCATAGAGACCCACACGAGGCGCTTGCCATAGCGCTCTTGTAGCTGGCTGAGGACTGAGGCGGCACGTGGGCAGTGTACGCACTCTTGTCCTGTGTATTCCTCTACGAGGATAACGGAGCTACTACCCTCTGCTGTGGGGGGAGCAGGGGCCCAGCGCTCAGCAGAGGGCGTTTTGCTACAGCTCGCTACGAGGAGGCTACTGGCTATCAGTATAAGTGCCCTGAGCGTAGACCTGAGCTTTTGGGCGCTCTGTATAATATTTGTCATATCTATAGACTATAACTGTATGATAAGAAGAATCCCTGCATCTCTGGCATATAGCGGCATACTCCGCCTGAGCAGCTCATACCCGAGCTCGTCTTGCCCACACCTAGCAGTATACGGTGGGTCCCCCAGGTAGTACTGACGCTAGCGTAAGGATAATTTAGCCTTAGCTCGGGGCACCACTCGTAGCTGAGACTAAAGGCAAAGCCTGGGGCAAGCCCAAGCTCGGCACTAGCATAGAGCCACGTATCCATGCCCACACGTCGACGTCCCTGTAGCTCGGTACGTAGGCTGAGCTTTCGGCTTAGTTGGTGCTTGGCATCGTAGACTAGGGTATGGCTGTAGATCTGTCCGCCATAGCCCTCTAGGAGCCCACGATTGTAGTACTGATGGGTATAGAGTAGATTGAGACTGTAGGCACGGCTAAATTTGCGGCTTATCTCTAGGCTAATGTCATGGAAATATTTAGCTCCCATACCCCAGAAAGAGGTTTTACGGCTGTCGGCACCGACGAGGTTGAGGCTCGTTACCTCATCGCCTAGGCTGCGCAGTGCATAGATATACGAGGCACTTAGCCTGAGGTGAGTACCGTAGCGTCCTCCTAGCTTCGAGCCTCGGGCTAGGCGATAGTTTAGTTCACCCTGCCAAGCCCATTCTCCAGAGGCCTGGGTATTGTATGGGTTGATACCAGCCATAGCGTAGCTCTGCACCTGTGTGAATGGGAGCAGATGATTGAGTCGCATAGACAGACCGCTACTGTGCTGAGTAGAGCGAAAGTCAAAGCCCTCGCTGCGCCTAGCCCCAGCGAAGGCGGTCCAGTTGCTTCCCGAGTACGATGCTGTGAGCATCAGGGCTTGGCCGATACCGAAGGTATAGCCATTCGTTACGTTGGGGTCTTCGCCTTTCATGGCGTATTCGGCAAATAGCTCCCACGGACCACGGCGAAACTCTAGACGGCTACCCCAGGCCCCGACATTGCGTGGGAAACGCAGCTGCTGGCTGGGGTCATCGAGGCGGAGAATAGTCTGCTGACTCTCAGCTGAGCGTAGTACATAGCTAGAGCCGAAAGTAAGCTCAGCCTCTCCATCAGCGAGGGAGGGGAACAGTTTGAGCAGTGATACCTCGGCATCAGCCCCGTAGACAAATCCTCGCTCGGCATTAAGCCCAAACTCAGGTCTATCGAAGTTATTACGCTGTTGCCCCCCGAGGAGCTTAAGTGTAATGCTTTTGTGGGGGCTAAGCCGCAGCTTAGCACCACGGAGAGAATTGTCGATACCTAGGGTGCGGTCTTCGTAGAGGCGCAGGAGCAAACCGCTACCGAATTGCTCGTATATATCGCCTATGTGGAGCTCTTGTCCTCTGTAGCGTAGGCGTAGGTATAGGTTGCTGATGCCCTTGCCTTGGGCATGTTCGTAGCCAGGCATAGGCTTAGAGAGGCCCTCGTAGCGTCCTCCGAGGTCGAGATACTTACTAGTTAGCCCCAGATCGATATAGGTATTGCTTAGTCCACGGCCATTGCCCTCACCGAGCGTGGAGTAGTGCCCATCATATTGTAGGCTGAGGTGAGGGGTAAAGCGCCAGGCGGAGTGCTCTTTGCTCCCAGAGAGGCTATCTCTCCTAGCCAAAGGCTCGGCCGAGAGTGCTGGGCTGAGCCAGCCGAGGGCACCTAGGACGAGGTACCCTAGAGTATGGATGATCTTAGATGTCGGAGTATTCATTATTTACGTTGGCGTAGGGCATCGATGATTTTCTGTTCGCCCCCCTCGGTGTAGCCGGTATGGCGATAGATAACTTCCCCCTCAGCGCTGAGGACGATAACGCTCGGGATAATCTGTACGCTCATAGCACGCTTAAATTCGCCATTGGGGTCTAGGAGCACTTGATAGCTCCAGCCTTTGGCGCGTACTAGGGGCTTGACTTTCTTGCTGTTGGCTCCCTCGTCGATAGATACCGCTACTAGGCGCACTCCAGTCTCGGCCTGCCAGTCGGGATAGACCTCATCGATGGCACTAAGCTCGCGTAGGCAAGGCTTGCACCAAGTGGCGAAAAAGGTGATAATGAGCGGTGTTTTGCCATCGCTGAGACTGTCGGTAGCGATGCTCTTACCCTCGATGTCTTGCAGGTGGACGCTGGGCAGTTGTGCCGAGGCGTAGCTGAGGCTTAGTACGAGGGCTATGGCGAGGTAAATCTGTCGTAGCATAATGACATGTGATAAGTAATGGTTTATGTTGCAGATACAAAGATACGCATTCGACCTTAGATACTCGGATTCCTTGCTGATACCGCCAGGGCAACCGCATCAAATTCTGAGAAGCTTTCTGAGGTATTCTGGATTCATCGCCGCCTTAAACATTCTCTTCTTCACAGAGTGCTTGTCTTTCTGAGCCTTAACGATCCCCAAGGCCAGCTTCCTCAAGACGTTTAGGTTTACAGGAGCATAGCCCCTACGAGCACGGCAGTGATCCTCGCCAAAGCTTACATCTAGATGCCAATGTAGCTGATTCTCGATACTCCAATGCCCACGGATACACTGTGCAATCCGCTGAACTTG
>JAXFXP010000008.1:0-21596 GCA_034091595.1 Porphyromonas sp. | reverse complement strand
CTTGTCTAGAGCTATACCACCCGACTAATATCTGTGCGCCCAGCCAGGAAGCCGAGCACGTTGTCGGCCAGCTCGTGTACCATGCTCACACGGGCATCGTAGGTCTGTGTGCCTACGTGGGGCGTCATGAGGACGTTATCCATCCCGAGGAGCGCTGCACGTGGTATATCTGCGTCCTCAAACACATCTAGCCCTGCCATAGCTATCTGCCCTCCACGAAGCGCCTCGATGAGCGCATCTTCGTCCACGATAGAGCCACGGGCGGTATTGATGAGGATAGCCCCAGGGCGCATCAGAGACAGCTCTCGGGCGCCAATCTGGTGGTGCGACTCCTTGGTATAGGGCGTATGCAGAGACACTACATCGGCACGGCTGAGTAGCTCGTCTAGCTCGGCATACTCCAGCCCTCGAGCGCTCTCTAGCTCGGGCGCTAGGCGGTGGCGCTTGTAGTACAGCACACGCATCCCGAAGGCTCGGCAACGCTCAGCCACAGCAGCGCCTATATTGCCATAGCCCACAATCCCGAGGGTTTTGCCATAGAGGTCGCAGCCGAGCATCCCTAGACGGCCTAGAGACACACGGCCTGCGTGGTCACGGAGCTCCTTGTCGAGCTCACGTGTACGGCGCGAGCATCCGAGGAGCAGAGCCATCGCCAGCTCGGCCGTAGGTGCTACCACAGCCTTGGGCGTATTGGTAACAGCTATGCCATGGGCACGGCAATAGTCAAGGTCGATATTGTTGTAACCGACCGCATAGTTGGATACTAGACGTAGCCGCGTAGCCTTAGCCAGCAGATCCGCTCGTACGGGGATGTCAAAGACTGCGCAGAGGACGTCTGCCTCTACTATGAGCTCGCCGAGCTCCTCCTGCGTGAAGTCTCGCCCCTTGGGGGGACGGATGAGCGTGTGCTCGGCAGAGAGACGCTCGAAGCCCTCGTCTACGGTGTCGAAGGCAATCAGAATAGTAGCCATGATTTAATAGTATGTTTAGTGATTTGTTAATGGAGTCAGATATATGCACTGCGGTGCCTGAGCTATCCCGCCCAAGCACCGCAGTCCTAACGTTTATCCCTTTAGCATCCAACGCCCAATCTCTAGAAGCGAGGGCTTTTTGCCATAGAGGAGTATGCCCACACGATATATGCGGGCCGAGAGGTAGACCATCAGCACGAAGCTAGCGTAGAGGACGGCAACGCTCAATAGTAGCTCCCACAGGGCCACACCATAGGGGATACGCACCATCATCACGACAGGCGAGGTAAAGGGCACATAGCTGGCTATCGTGGCGAGCGTACTCTCGGGCGACTTCATGCAGGCAAAGCCCACGTAGAAGGCTACCATCATCAGTACAGTAATCGGCCACATCACGGTCTGCGCATCTTCGTCGCTACTAATAGAGGAGCCGAGGCCTGCATATATAGAGGCATAGAGAAAGAAGCCTCCGATGAAGTAAAGCACGAAGAAAATGCCGATCTCTAGGAAGTTGATATTGCCGAGGAAGCCTGTGAACTCATTGAGGTCTGCAGTCGTCAGAGCATCGGTAGCTCCGGAGGCCGTATTAGCTGCCGCCCAATCCCCGAGGAAGAATAGCCCCACCTGAGAGAAGATGACCAAGAGCAGCACCCAGATGATAATCTGCGTGAGCCCCACAAGGCCTACCCCGATGATCTTACCCATCATAAGGTCGAAGGGCCGCACCGAGCTTACCATCACCTCCATAATGCGGCTCTTTTTCTCCTCCATGACGCTCTGTAGGACTACCCCGCCATAGATAGAGACGAACATATAGATGGCAAAGGCTAGCACCATCCCGAAGACCTCAGCGAAAGTGCTTGAGACCTCTTGGCTCGCCCCCTCTTCGTCCAGCTTGTAGGTAGCAGCGCTCACTTTATTCTGGCTCTCGGCAATGATCTCCTCGATGCCCTGACCTCCGCTGGCCAGTAGCTTCTGCTTGGTCGTATAGTCGCTCAGCTGCCTATTGATATAGTCCTCGATACCCGAGGGTAGTGTACGGAATGAGTAGAGCGACAGCGCCTTGGGGTCCTCCCTCAGGTCCTGGCGTATCTCTAGCACGCCAGAGACCTCGGCCTCCTCGCCCGCCTGACTATAATGTTCTAGAGGTTGGTCGGCGATGACGAAGGTATAGAGGTCGTTGGACTGTAGCACCTCGCCATACAGCCCCGTGTGGTCTATCACGGCCACCACCTGCTCGTCCTCGCCCCCGAAGGCCACGAGTAGCCCAGGCAGAGCGCTCAGAAGAATGAAAAACAAGGGGGCAAAGAGCGTCATCAGGATGAAGCTCTTTTTCATCACGCGCGTTGTGTACTCGCGCTCTATTACGATGCCTATCTTACTCGCCATAGTGCTGTACTGTCTTTAGGAATATCTCGTGCATCGTCGGTAGCTCACGCTCGAGACGTATGAGTTCGTATTCACGTGGTATGCGCTCTAGCAGGCCCTGTGCACCACCCTCGGCCGAGAGCCTTAGTTGAGTATAACGCCCATCATAACTATGCTCTAGAGGCTGCAGCTGCTCTAGATGCTCGCTAGCCACCTCGCCCGCTAGCACTAAGGCGTAGCGTGCTTGGCTATGCTGCTCCCGTACTGCCGCTACGCTGCCGCTCAGCACCACACGAGACTTGTCTATGAGCGCTATATCATCGCATATCTCCTCTACGCTCTGCATATTGTGTGTAGAGAATATGAGCGTAGCTCCCTTGTCTCTGAGGGCCAGGATTTCGCGCTTGAGTAGCTCGGCATTCACAGGGTCGAATCCGCTGAAAGGCTCGTCGAAGATGAGTAGCTCTGGCTCGTGCAGGACGGTGCAGACGAACTGTACCTTCTGCTGCATACCTTTGGAGAGCTCTTCGACCTTCTTGTCCCACCAGGGCATGATGTCGAACTTATCGAACCACTGTGTTAGCCTACGCTTGGCCTCGTCCTTGCTCAGCCCCTTGAGGCGAGCTAGGTAGACTGCCTGCTCGCCAACCTTCATCTTGCGGTATAGCCCTCGCTCCTCGGGCAGGTAGCCGATGCGCTCAATGTCGCCAGCCGAGAGCTCGCGCCCATCGAAAAGGATGCGCCCGCTATCGGGACGAGTGATGTAGTTAATCATGCGTATCAGCGTTGTCTTGCCTGCGCCATTAGGGCCGAGCAAGCCGAAGACACGCCCACGCTCGATATTGAGGCTCACCTCACTGAGTGCCGTATGCGCAGCGTAATGCTTACTGACGTTCTGAACTTCTATCAATGACATAAGTAATTAGTGTGTCCTCGCTAGGCGAGGGCTAGAGTAAATAACAACCCTCCGAGTACCCTGTCGGACGGAGGACTCGGAGGGCGTAGAGTGTGTGCTTGGAGGGCTAGTTCTTGCCGAGTAGCTCCTTGATGCCCCCGAGCGAGCTAAGCACGCCACTGGCCTCGTAGGGGAGGTAGATGGTCTTGTTGTCCTTGCCGCTGGTCATCTCCTTGAGGGTCTCTAGGTAGCGCACAGCGATGAGGTACTTCGTGGGGTCTGCTCCCGATGAGCCTACAGCATCTGCAATCATCTTGATGGCTTCGGCCTCGGCCTGGGCCGTGAGAAGCTTGGCCTCGGCCTCAGCCTTGGCGCCTAGCACCTGAGCCTGGCGGTCCCCCTCGGCGTGGTTGATGCTCTCCTGCATACGGCCCTCAGAGGCACGTATTAGGGCTTCCTTTTCCCCCTCGGCATTGAGGATTTGAGCTCGCTTATCACGCTCTGCACGCATCTGCTTCTCCATAGCATCACGGATGTCGCGTGGCGGATTGATGTCCTGTAGCTCTACGCGGTTTACCTTTACCCCCCACTTGTTGGTAGCATCGTCTAGGATGCCACGTAGCTTACTGTTGATGGTATCACGGCTGGTGAGCGTCTCGTCGAGGTCCATCTCCCCGATTACGTTACGCAGGCTCGTCTGCGTAAGCTTCTCGATAGCCTCGGGTAAGTTCTGTATCTCGTACATAGCACGGATAGGGTCCACGATCTGGAAGTAGAGGATGGCACTAATCTCCGTTACTACGTTGTCCTTGGTGATTACGCTCTGGCTGGGGAAGTCATACACGGTCTCACGCAGGTCGATGGTCGTCGTCTCTGCGAAGCGCACCAGTACATTACCGTTGCCGGCAGGGATGGTGTAGCGCCAGCGGATAGAGCGAGGCTGATCAATGAAGGGAATAATGATATTCACACCCGAGTTTAGGGTTGTGTGGTACTTACCTAGTCGCTCGACAATCATTGTCTGAGACTGCTGTACGATACGTAGCCCCTTGCTGATAACGAAGATTACCAATAGAGCGATAGCGATGAATACGATAGTGGCTGCACTCATAATTATATTGTATATGTATTGTTGATTAGGACTCGGCTACAGCCTTGGCCTGTAAAATTATTCCTTCGTAACCAATGATGCAGACGAGCGTCCCCTTGCTTACGGGGCTAGCATCACGCATGGATATACGCCATACATCGCCATCAATAGGGACCTCGGCATAGCCTCCCTCTGGGATGTCCGAGTGGAGGCGGATAGTACGTCCTACGAGAGCGTCTACACCAGAGACGTAGCCCTGCCCCTTGGGCTTATTAAACATCGGACGCAGTAGCCATAGCGACAGGATGCAGCCGAGGCTGAATACGAGTAACTGCCAGGCCATTCCTAAGCCTAGGGCTGCAGGGACAACAGCGAGCAGCGCCCCCACGCCTAGGCAGGCGACAAGGAAGCCGGGCGTGAATATCTCGGCTATAAACAGAGCGATTGCTAGTAGCAACCAGAAGAGCCAAGGCTCTAGTCCAAAGGGCATTTCCATAATGAATCAGTTTGTTTAGTGTCTTGGTATGCTTGCTAACTGAGAGGTCGGTGTAGAGTGGGCAGCGGGCTAGACGCAAGCCTGCCAGCTGCCCTGTCTACTATTGTTTTTTCTAGCGAAGGAGCTGTGCACTCCTTGGGGTCTTGCTAGCTCTTTTGCAGAGCTTCTTCTCTCTACTTGATGACCCCTAGCTCCTTGCCAACCTTGACGAAGGCAGCGATAGCGTGGTCTAGGTGCTTGCGGTCGTGCGCAGCCGAGAGCTGTACACGTATACGAGCCTCGCCCTTGGGCACTACAGGGTAGTAGAAGCCTGTTACATAGATGCCCTCCTCTAGGAGGCGAGCAGCGTAGTCCTGGCTGAGCTTAGCATCGTAGAGCATCACTGCACAGATAGCGCTCTGTGTAGGCTTGATATCGAAGCCTGCAGCCAGCATATTCGTACGGAAGTACTCTACGTTCTCCATAAGCTTGCTGTGCAGTTCGTTGCTTTCCTCTAGCATTCGGAACACCTCAAGCCCTGCACCTACCACTGCAGGGGGGATAGAGTTGGAGAAGAGGTAAGGACGGCTACGCTGACGGAGCATGTCGATAATCTCCTTAGGCCCTGTCGTAAAGCCACCGATAGCACCGCCGAAGGCCTTGCCTAGTGTACCTGTATGGATATCAATACGGCCGTAGCAGTTGTACTGCTCAGCCACGCCACGCCCTGTAGGGCCGACAACGCCAGCAGAGTGGCATTCGTCTACCATCACGAGTGCATCATACTTGTCGGCTAGGTCGCAGATCTTATCCATAGGCGCTACATTGCCATCCATAGAGAAGACCCCGTCCGTTACGATGATACGATGGCGAGCGCCCTGTGCCTCCTGTAGAGCACGCTCTAGGTCTGCCATATCGGCATTGGCGTAGCGGTAGCGCTTAGCCTTACATAGGCGTACGCCATCGATGATACTAGCATGGTTGAGGGCATCGCTGATGATGGCATCCTCCTCACCGAAGAGAGGCTCGAAGACACCTCCGTTGGCGTCGAAGCAGGCTGCGTAGAGGATGGTGTCCTCGGTGTGGAAGTAGTCTGCAATGGCCTTCTCGAGAGCCTTGTGGATGTCCTGTGTACCGCAGATGAAGCGCACGCTACTCATCCCGAAGCCGTGGCTATCCATAGCCGCCTTGGCTGCCTCTATGAGGCGTGGATGGTCGCTTAGACCGAGATAGTTGTTGGCGCAGAAGTTCACCACGGGCTGTCCCTCACCGACCTTAATGTCGGCTGTCTGTGGGGTGATAATGATACGTTCTTTTTTGTACAGACCTGCTTCCTCGATGGCCTTTAGCTCAGCCTGCAGGTAGCTTTTCATTCCTTTGAACATAGGGGTAATGCGATATTGAGTTTTAATGCTTCTAATGCTGATGGGATGGTCGATAGCACGATAGCGGAGGCATAGACCCGCGAGAGTCTACGCCCCCGCTATCAGCTTATTTATTCGGACGAACGTCAGCGGTATCTTTTACTCGGCACTTGCCTGCTCCTCGCCTACGAAGGTCGTGAAGCCTGCAGCGAGTAGGATGTTGTACCAAACGAAGAGCTTTTTGACGTCCGAGGCGTATACGCGCTCACGGTCGAAGGTAGGCACACACTTGCCGAAGCTTTCGTAGAGCTCTACCGATGTAGGGTGTGCCGCTAGGTCTATAGCCTTACCCTCGAAGGTTTTGTATACGGCCGTAAGGACTTCGCCTAAGGGCATATCATCCTCAGTGGTGTACATAGTGATGTCTCCGAGTGAAACGACACGGTCTTTGGCGTGTACGGGTAGTCGCTTGTTATCTACGAGCGACTCTACGATAAGCGTACCCTTGCCCTGTGAGAGCAAGCGAAACAACCCGGGCTTGCCCGAGATTGATAAGATTGTAGCTAGCATTCTATTTATTCGTTATTTATTGTAAGACAAAGATAGTATTTTATTTGCGATAGACCAAGGGGATACCTTTCTCTAGATCTTGGTGTACAGGAGCGAGGCTAAACAGCCTAGGTGAGGTCTTGTCTCTGCGTTAATCAGGCTGCTCGCAGAGAGGCTCCGTGAGCATTGTTTGTCCACCTACTAGGTGCCTTGTCGTTCACCTAATAGGTGGACATTCCTCTGCCTATTAGGCGAAGATTTGCCCGCCTAATAGGCGGCCATGTGCCGTACTATCCTCTCTTGGATGTAGGCTATGAAACTCCTGTAATAAGCTCTAGGTGAAGCGCTTGAGTGTTTGTGGTGCCAGAGGCTAGCTTTTTCGTACCTTTGTAGCCGTAATCAAGAGCGTATGCAGATACACTACCAGGAAGTAATTAGGCAGCTAGATAGGGCAGGGGCGGAGCATCGTCCTTGCTTCTTTTTGCTCGATTACGAACGTACGGAGGGTGTCTTCGTTTCAGAGCCCCTGGCCAAAGCTACGGCACAAGATGGGCTATGCTGGACGATCGGTGCCTGGCAAGTCGACAGTAGTGCTCCTAGGGCATTAGTCCCCCAGCTACAGGCTGTTCATCCAGAGGCTGAGGAGGAATATGCCAGACGTTTCGGCTGTATCTATCAGGGTTTACAGCGTGGAGATAGTTTCCTGGCAAACCTGACTCTGCGTACACCTATCGAGCTAAATACCACAAGCTTGGCCGATATCTATGCCCATACTAAAGCGAAGTATAAAGTCCTGTTGCCAGGTCGTTTCGTGTGCTATTCTCCCGAGACATTCGTGCGTATTAGAGGCAATAGGATTGCGACTTATCCGATGAAGGGGACGATAGATGCCAGCCTAGAGGATGCTGCCGAGCGCCTACTGTCGGATTATAAGGAGCACTGCGAGCACTGCACTATTGTAGATCTAATGCGCAACGATTTAAGTCGAGTGGCGGAGCATGTACGGGTGGCGCGCTTCAAGTATCTAGATCGCCTTACGACGAGCCGAGGAGACATTCTACAGATGAGCAGTGAGGTGGTGGGTGAGCTGGAGCCCGACTGGCATCGTCGTCTAGGGACATTGCTTGATAGCCTCTTACCTGCAGGCTCGATATCTGGCGCCCCCAAGGAGCGTACTTGCCAGCTGATAGGTGCAGCGGAGGGGATTAGCCGTGGCTACTATACGGGTATATGTGGGTATTACGATGGTGAATGCTTGGATACGGGGGTCCTGATACGCTTTATCGAGGAAAACGAGGGCCGGTATTACTATCGTTCGGGTGGCGGTATTACCATCAATAGCCAGATGAGCGAGGAGTATCAGGAGTGTATTCAGAAAGTTTATTTGCCTATTGGTTGAGATGTAGAGATAGGGCCCTCCTAAATGTAGGCAGGTACAGAGCAGAGCTTTTAGCCTGTAGCGCAGCTCTATCCCATAGCCAATGTAGACAATAAAGAGGCGTATTATAGGTTATGCTAATGTAAGCATAGACTTTAGCTTTTGGACGAAAACTTTCGAATGATTACTTTTGTAATATAAAACTAAAAGAGTAAAAATATGACAGCAGCACAGTTTACGCAGAACCTCCTAGGTATGCAGGACTATATGCGCAACTTCGCCCGTACACTGACGGCAGACGAGATGGACGTCGAGGACCTAATGCAGGACACGACGCTCAAAGCGCTTAATAGTCGCCACAAATTTGTGGAAGATGTGAACTTCAAGGGTTGGGTGCTGACGATAATGCGTAATATCTTTATCAACAACTACCACAAACTAGTGCGTTCGCAGGGAGTGGTAGATGCTTCGGTAGATGCCTATAATGTGCACCTGCCTAGCGATGGTGGAGAGCTCACACCTGAGGGAACAATGGACATCAAGGAGATTAACTTGGCAATCTCTTCACTGAGCCCTGTGCTCAAAGAGCCTTTCTCTATGTTCCTCGCTGGTTACAAGTATAACGAGATTGCCGATACGCTTGGCATCCCCCTAGGGACAGTCAAGAGCCGTATCTTCCTGGCTCGTCAGGACCTGCAGAAAGCACTGCGTGATATGCGCTAGTAGGCTCTGCAAAGACATAATGATAGGTTAGTATATATTTCTGCTGAGATGCTCTCGACTGTCGTAAGATAGTTGGGAGTATTTCTTTTTTGTATTCTAGCATTTTCGCAGACTGAGGCTTCATTAGAGTCGCCCCCAGCATCTCTCAGAATAAGAGAATCGCCCTATTGCCCAACGGACACTATAGCCAGGGAAGTAAGCTTTACGTAGGTATGCCGAGGTTTTCCCCGAGCAAAGAGAGAGCGTGTGTGAGCACCAAGCTTCTCTGTATTAACTACAGCAAATACTGCCTCTCCACTGACCAGCCTATCTCCTCGAGCAAGGTATCCCCTAACGAGCGCAATTAATACGGTATGCCTTAGAGGCTACTCTTCTGTGTCGTTACTAATAGTATGGGCTGTACCACGACCTTTGGGTCGATGGTACAGCCCACGCTGTATGGAGAGTAGGGTTGCAGCCTACTAGAAGATATACTTGATACCTACCTGAGCACGCCAGCGAGACTCTATGTCAGAGAGCGTCCACATCTTGCCCGTACGGAATGGGGTAAAGGTGTAAGAGCCGTCACGGTTGTAAGCTAGAGGACTTACCGAGTAGCTTACTGAGCGTGTTACGCCCCAGTTAGGGTTCAGGAGGTTGGCGAAGTTCATCACGTCAGCATTTAGCTGTATCGTGTGGCGACGCTTACCTACGTTGAAGTAGAAGTCCTGAGCGAAGTGTAGGTCGATCTTGTGTACGAAAGGCGCTACAAGACCGTTACGTGGGATATAGCTGCCACGATACTGCGCAATCTGCTCTTCGCCAGAGATGAATTCTTCGAGGAGTCTAGGCATATCTGCTGCCGCTACTGTTACGGTCGTTTTCTTGGTTTCGCGGTCGAAAGAGGTAGCATCCTTGAACTTCATCCCAGCGATCTCATCCTTCGTTGGTACATACATCAGGTCATTGCCCGTAGGTCCGTCTCCGTTGATGTCTCCGTAATACACCATTGAGAAGCGGTTGCCGGTCTGACCATTGTAGATGAGACCTATGGTAGTAGCGAAGTTTTTGCCATACTCTACACGGTAGTTGAGGTTAGCTACTACACGATGGCGTGTATCGAAGGTGGTGTAGGCCATTTCCTCGGTATCTTGCCCCGCATAGGTATAGGCGTATTGCCAGTTGGAGTAGGCAATAGAGCTAGTACCATCGATGACCCCGCGGCTCTTGCCGTAGGTATACGATACAGAGGCGCTCAGACCGAAGTCGAAGTCCTTGCTCAGCTGTCCGGAGAACATATAGCTATGGCCCTTGTCTGTATTGCTTAGGTAGATAATGTCCCCGAAGCTCTTGTCTACAGTCTCGTAGGTAGGACGCTGGATGCTCCCGTGATCAAAGGTCTTGCCAGTGGCCTGACGGTTGATGTTGGTATACATCACGTTGTTGAAGCTCTTGTTGTACACACCCTCTAGGACGAACTTGATGTCGCCAGGGAGTGTCGTTTCGTAAGCAAGGTTCGCTCTCAGTGTCTGAGGGAACTTTAGATTGCTTGTCAGCAGGTTGATGGTATTAGGAACCGTCTTGGCATTTACCCCCGCAGCCTTAGCCTCAGGGTTGAATGGATACTGCTGATTGGGGTCAGCACTAAAGGCAAAGCCTGGAGCACCCTTGACGGCATTAGCATTGCTGAGGTTGATTTGTGAGAGCTCAACGCCAGTGTTACCGAAGCTGTTGCCAATCCATACGAAAGGAATACGCCCCGTAAAGATCCCTACGCCCCCACGAATAAGGTGTTTCTTCGTTTCGTCTAGGTCGTAACGGAAGCCAATACGTGGAGAGAATAGAGGAGTGCTCTTGGGCATCGTGTGGTTAGCCCCATACTTTTTGGCAATAGCCGAGGCGTTGTAGGTTTCGTTTGCTGTAGGCGTGTCGAGGAAGATAGGTACGTCTACGCGTAGACCATAGGTGAGGCGTAGCTGATTGTTTACCTTCCATTCGTCCTGAGCATAGAAGCCTATCTGTGCAGCGCTGAAGGTCGGAGCCCAGCGTGGTTGCCCCGCTACGTTGGAGTAGGAGTATCTATATGAGCTAGGGAGCTTGGTATTCGCTGTGCCAATAGATAGGAAGTCCTCCAGATTGTCGTAGGTATAGGTACCTGCGCTGTTGGGGATGAATAGGTTGGTCAGCGTGAAGAACTCGTTGTGCGTCCCGAAGGTATAGGTATGGTTACCATTGGCCCAGGTAAGGTTGTTGGTCAGTGTGAAAATATCCTGGTTTAGATAGTTCGCTACTGAGTTGGGGTCCGAGCCGAGGTAGATATCGTTGTTGCCATGGCGTACGCGGATATTGGGCATCGTTTCTCCGTTGAGCTCTCTATTATCACGGATACGGTTGTAGCCAAAGCGGAATTCGTTGCTCACAGCGTTGGAGAAGCGAGAGTTGAGCTCTCCTACGAACGAATGGGTTTTGCTGTTGAAGGTATAACCGTTGTTGAGGAAACGCAGTACACGCTCCGAGTTGGAGAAGTTGTACTTAGATGCGTCTAGATAGCTGTAGCGTAGCGAGAGGCGATGAGCTGAGTTGATGTTCCAGTCGATACGAGCTAGACCCTTGTAGCTACGACGAGGTACCTCTGTAATGCCATAGCCTCCAGCGTTGTTACCACCAGTGAGCGCCTTAATCTTATCCTCTACGCTCTTGGCATCGGCATCGCTGATCGCACTGCCAGCCCCTGGTAGGTAGCGTGTTGGATAGGTTTCGTCTGATACTTCGGCGTTGAAGAAGTAGAATAGCTTGTTCTTAATCAAGGCACCACCTAGAGTAGCTCCGACAATATATTCGTGCTGAGAGCTGAGACTCTGGCGCTTGCCTTCGTTTTCGCGCCCCGCAGTCTTACCGAAGAAGTTCTGGTCCTTATAGAAGGCGTAAGCCGAGCCCTTAAGGTCATTGGTACCGCTTTTGGTGATGGCATTGATACCACCTCCTGTGAAGCCGCTCTGGCGCACATCGTAAGGTGCTATCACGACCTGTAGTGCATCGATAGCCTCTATAGAAATAGGAGTAGACCCGGCCTGTCCGCCGTTAGTGCCTGATGAAGAGAGACCAAACACGTCGTTACTTACAGCACCGTCGATCTGGAAGCTGTTGTAACGGTTGTTGCTACCAGCGAAGCTAACAGCACCGTTGCTAGAGATACTAGCCTGAGGTGATAGCTTAGCAATGTCGAAGAGGTTGCGGTCTACCGTAGGCGTGCGGTCGATAGCAGAGCGGCTGAAGCTAGTAGCAGCACCGGTGCGCGTGGCATTTAGGCTGTTGCCCTTCTTACCCGTTACTACCACATCTTGCAGAGACTTGGAGTCGTCGCTCAGCTTGATATTGAAGGTTTCTGTTTCTCCGAGAGATAGGGAGATGTTCTCGAGCTTGATGCTCTGGTAACCTACGTACGACACCTCGATCACGTATGGCCCACCAGGGCGCAGCCCCTGGAGCATAAAGTTACCCTTGGCGTTGGTAGCTGCTCCATAGACAGTACCAGTGGGTAGGTGTCGGGCTACGACAGAGGCCCCGATAAGGGTTTCTTTGGTAGTTTGGTCGGTGATGGTACCGTTGATGCTAGCGGTCGTAACCTGAGCATGTGCCGACGTTACCCCGAAAAGGAGCAGCCCAGCACTAACACATAGTAATTGTTTCGTCATACAGTTATAAATGATTCGGTTATCATACTTACTATTCGGAAGTCGATATGTCGACTCCTAAAAATATAGACGGGTATCTAACTTCTCCTAAGGAGAAATTAAGATACCCGTCTTAACACACATATACAGTGAATCAATAATTGATTACTCTGCTGATGCTTCTTCTGTTGCTACTTCAGCTTCGGTCTCATTAGCAGCCTCAGCTTCAGCCTCGGCAGCAGCTACCTTCTTGGCAGCGACAGCGGCAGCCTTGGCCTTGTTGGCGGCTACTTCAGCTTCGAAAGCGGCCTTAGCGGCTGCTAGCTTCTCTTGCTGAAGGTTTGCCTTCACGCTACCAATCTGCTCATCACGCTTCTTCGTCCAAGCTTCAAACTTAGCCTGAGCTTGAGCTTCGTCAAAGGCACCCTTCTTGATACCACCCTGTAGGTGCTTCATCAGTAGTACGCCTTCGTGAGAGAGGATGTTACGAGCGGTGTCGGTGGGCTGAGCACCTGTGTTAAGCCAATAAAGAGCGCGCTCGAAGTTCAAATCTACTGTGGCAGGATTGGTGTTAGGGTTGTAAGTACCAATCTTCTCAATAAACTTGCCATCACGTGGCGCTCTACTGTCTGCAATAACGATCTTGTAGAAGGCATAAGCCTTACGACCGTGTCTCTGCAATCTAATCTTAGTTGCCATTAGTTAATTGTAATATAATCTTTGTTCGTGCCTGCTTTATTGCCTGCAGTGCAAAGGTACGCTTTTTTAGCTACATAGCCAAATAGAGCCTAGAGAGACGGAGATGGTAGCCTGCTAAAACTTGTATAGATAGCTTATCCCTACACCGATGCGAAACTCTGTACTCTGCCCGTAAGGGTCGCTGCGTTGGTTGCCCCAGATATCCTGGAAGTTGTAGGACACACGGGCCTCGGCCTCTATGCGGTGCCGTTTGCCTAGTGCGAGGCTCAGCCCTGGGCCACCGGCTAGCCCCCAGGCAAAGTTATTCTTTACTGGCATCGTTTGGCGTTGTAGCTGCATCTCGCTAAAGCCTTCGCCTGTGGCCAAGTGCTGCTCTCCGAGTTTATAGCCGACGAAAGGGCCGATATTTACGAATATGCGTAGCCCTTTTTTGCCGAGATATAGGTGGGTAAGTAGTGGTAGCTCTACGTAGCTGAGCTGTCGTTGTGAGCTGAGTGTACCATTGTCGTAGCGCTCGTCCCAGCCTGTGCGTACGTAGCTGAGCTCTGCCTGCAGGGAGGCTCCCTGCTCGAGGTCCCAACGTCCGACGAGGCTTGCCTGCTGCCCTACGTATTGATTCTGTGATACGCTAGGGACGAAAAGATAGCGTGATAAGTTTATTCCGCCTCTAAGCCCTACCGATATACTGCGGGGATAATCGGACTTCTGAGCCATCAGTGTACAGCTTGCACCCATTAGGGCTAGGAGGCTGAGGGTACGAAAACGAGCGCGCATAGAGGTCTCTAATTAGTACGATTGACGGCTGATAGAGCCATCTCGCTCGTAGGTTACAAAGTAAAAGCGGCTGTTGGTATAGCCCTCATGCTCCTCGCTGCGTTCTAGCTCAATATCCATCTGCAGACCGTCGCTAGGCAGCTGAGAGCTATGGGCTACAAAGCCAGTTCCGTAGGCAGCATTGGCTCGTATGAAGTAGCGTGCTATGTCGTATCCGAGGACGCTGTATTTGGGATAACTGTCTACTACTTTTTTGTTGTACCAAGCGTTGAAGCGTGTTAGGAATTGCTTGGCTTCGCTGGTGTACTTGTCGAAGTAGAAGGTCGTGAAGAAGGTAGCATTGTGCTCGTGGGCTTTACGGATAAAAGCATCCCCGTAGCTTTGCCATTGAGGGTAGCCGAAGACAGGCGTGTGTCTGTTGTTACCAAGGCTGGCGAAGGTAGCAGCTGCGAGTTCCTTGCTGGGAGTGCTGGGGACTATTACTTGGTCTACCCCCATCATAGCAAGGCTTGTCGTCGATATGTTGATAGTCTGGTAGGGGATGTTCTCCTCGCGTAGGGCTCGCTTGAGGCGTGCCGAGAAAGCATCGTCTGCATCCTCGTTACGGCGTGTAAACACTACAGACTTGCCATTGTAGCGCTCTATAAAGCGGGGGATAACACGGTCAATCACCTTAGAGGGAGACTGGTTGATCTGGATTAGGCGTTCGCTAGAGCCGTCCTGTATACTTATGAATGGGACAATGTAGTGTCCTGTACGGGTGGCTTTGGCGAGTGTGCGGCACTGTTCCTCATTGATTCCCCCGATAACGTAGTCGAAGCCCTGTACTTGTCCGTTTAGGACATGATTAGCTACAGCATCGTCATCATTAGCTTCGAGAGCTGTTAAGTTGATATTGATGCCATCTTTCTTTAGGTCGTTCAGCCCCATCAAGAGCCCTTGATAAAACTCTAGATAGCGGGTAGCCTTGCGGAAGGGGAGCATGACTAGTAGTTTTACGGGGCGTATGATGACCTCAGGGGCCTCTATGCTGTCCCCCTTGCTCACCCCTGTAATGGGGCTAGATGTTACAGAGTTGCTATCGGGCTTGGGGATGCGTAGGACAGTGCCGATAGGGAAGTGCTCTGCATTAATGCCAGGGTTAGCCTGCATAAGCTGTTCCTCGCTGAGCCCGTATGTGCGTGCTATACGGTAGAGGGTTTCGCCTGCCTCTATCGTATGCTGTCGTTCCTTACCCTTAGGGAGGGTAGGGGTAGGCTTGGGGTTTTGTGGGGGTGTCTGCGAGGGCGTGGTGCTAGGAGCGTCCGCCTTGTAATCGGCTCCTGTATATATAATGAGTTTGTCGCCTGGTTTGATGCCGTTCTTGGCCCAGCTATTGAGCTCATAGACTTTGTCTACTTTGGTAGCATAGCGCTGCGCGATGCTGTACACGGTTTCGCTCTCGCGTACTAAGTGCTCGAGCACACGACGACGCGTCTGCGCCCCGAGGCTCAGAATTGTGGTGGCCAGTACTAGGGTTAAGCATAATGCTTTGATAAAACTCCTCATAAGGTATAAAATAATCTGATATTTTGCAAAGGTAGCGAATATCTAAGACTAATGCGTTATCCCGCCATGCCTCTGAGACTGCGGAGGCCTATTCTGCACCTCGCTAATGTAGCGTAGCTATGGGGTACTTCGCCTGTGGGTCTGTTGGAGCCCATTGCATCGTATGGCACTTGGCTCGTTGGCTGCGTCATCTTAGCTCGCTCATTTGCGGGAGTAGCCCTTACACAGCCTTCCGCCTACATAGCCCTTGTAGTTCGTACATCATGCAATAAGCTTCCTCGCTCCCCTGTGGAACAGAGGGGCGTGCTCTGAATATGTAAAGCGAGCGTAGCACCTATCATCGGGTACTACGCTCGCTTCGGAGAGTTATTGCTAGGGTCTAGGCTTAGCGAAGTGTGCCGTTCTGAGCAGCTTCGATCATAGCCTGGCTTGGGAGGATATACACCTCTACACGACGGTTCTCTTGGCGACCAGTAGCTGTAGCATTATCTGCGATAGGGTCCTTGCTACCCTTGCCCAGGTATTCCATACGGGTGTTCACAACGCCCTTGCCTGTGAGGTAGTCGTAAACGCTCTTAGCACGGTTTACGCTGAGGGGATCGTTTACACGGTCCGAACCAGTGTTGTCGGTGTGGCCTACAATCTGAATGTTTGTTTCTACATTTTGTCCCAAGTTGCTGGCTAGCTTGTCTAGAGAAGCCTTAGCTTGGCTGCTTAGTGCAGCCTTACCAGTGGCAAAGAGGATACCGCTGTCGAAGGTTACACGGATAGCCTGACCATCGTTGAGGCTTTCGATTTTGGCATCTCTAGCGAGCTGCTCTTCGAGGGCCTTCTTTTGCTTGTCCATCTTGTTGCCGATGAGTGTACCTGCAGCACCTCCTACTACGGCACCAATGGCAGCTCCGACGCCAGTATTACCTGCTACCTTACCGATGCCAGCGCCTAGGAGGCCACCAGCAGCAGCACCGATACCACCGCCCTTGATGGCATTGCTAAGTCCACAAGAGCTCAAGAGCATAGAGGCAGCTACTACAGCTACCGCGATTTGATTTCTTTTCATTGTCTTTTCTTTCTGAGTAATCATATATGGGTATAACCCATGAGTTGTAACTTTTGTTTACAAACGACTCTGTAGTTCCCTGTTGCTAGCCATGGTGTCGCATCGCTGAGGTGGTAGCTATGCTAGTCTGAGCCTATAGTAAGCTTTAGGAGCAAGCGCTACCGTTATGTAGGCTAGCTTCCCAAGGTAAGACTAAAAATAGCTAGAGTCTGTCTGCATCTGTCAGCCTATAGGCTCGGCTTTTGGGCCTTATTGCAGCCCTCCGAAGTAGCGCATAAACTGCACACGTTCGTAGACGTTTGATTGTCCTGTTTGGGCAGAGTTTAATCGACCGCACACCTCGTCTAGGCTGAGGTATCCGTGTTCCTGCATCCAGCTCCGTAGCCCTGCGGTGGCTTCAGAGATTGCTTTTGCCCCTTCTTTGTATAGTACGGAGGCCATCTGCGTTGTTGTCGCCCCTGCGAGGATAGCTTTGGTAACCTCTTGCCAGGTATATACGCCTGTAGAGGTGCTTATCTCTATGCCCTTGATAGCTCCACTTACGAGGGCCGTGAAGCGGAGCGTCTCGGCGAAGTCGGCAGGATGGCTAAACACCTCGCCTGCTGATAGCTCCTCGCTCTCGAGGTCGATGTCTAGCTGGTAGCTACGGTTGAAGAGCGTTACGGCGTTGGCACCTGCAGCTCGCAACTTATCGACGAAGGCGGGGAGGGCTGTATGGTAGCGCGATAGCTTGACGATAATCGGGATGTTGATCTGCGCTCGCAGCTTTTGGATTAGCTTGATGTCTCCCTCTTCGCTGGCCTCTGTGTCGTGGAACAAGTCGGTCTCTACACGCATAATATTTACCTCTAGGGCATCAGCTCCAGCGGTCTCTATCTGCGCTGCGAAATCTAACCAACTCTCGCTGCGTAGGCAGCATACGCTGGCGATGACGGGGATGCTGAGCTCGCTCTTGTAGCGCTTGATGAGCTCTAGATACTGTCCGATCTCTTCGGCGCGCACGTAGTGGGCTAGGTAGTCAGCCCCCTCGGTATAGTCATTGTGCTGGTCGAGCTTGGCGACCTCAGCCTCGATCTGCTCCTCGAAGAGGGACTTGAGGATGATAGCGCCTGCTCCCGCTTCAGCGAAAGCCTTAGCCTTATCGAACGAACGTGTAAGCCCCGAACTCCCTACAATAATGGGGCTTGGTAGTCGCAAGCCCGCAAAGGTGGTACTAATGTTTACCATATCTCTGTAACCTAGTTATGCGTTAAATCGTGCGTAGAGCGAGGATAAGACCTCTCCCTGTAATCGTGTGGGACAAAGTTAGCATATTTTTAGACGCAAGTGTTATGTGTGCACCTCTGAGGGATATCTTCTGGGCTTGGGCTAAAGTCTTGGTCGGCTCCGATAGTCTTTCTCCTTAGGAGGCAAAGAGACTATTCGTCTGAGTATTATGTGTCGGGATTGTAGGCGGATAGATTGCGGCGGGCTTACGAATAAGCTCTAGAGACTCATATCGTCATCGTTGAGAGTAGGAGGAGAGTCGCAGGCTAGATGGTATTACTCGGGCTGTACACCAGTGAGTGTCTGACGTAGCATCTGCTGCTGCACATCTGTGCAGAGGCGTATGTGAGCTTCCTGAGCCTCCTAGGGGGCTTAGAGCGGATTTGTAGCTCTTGTGTCGTGGCTCCGATATGCGTTGTTTGGATAAAAAAGAGTACCTTTACAAAGAATTATATCTATAAGATACAGATTGAAATGATAGATGCTGAAGACAGAATAGTAGACCTCAATATCGAGAGCGCTATGAAGAAAGCTTACATCGACTACTCGATGTCTGTGATTGTATCTCGTGCGCTCCCCGATGTACGTGATGGCTTCAAGCCTGTACATAGACGTGTACTATTCGCGATGAACGAAACGGGGAATACCCACGATAAGCCCACACGTAAGTGTGCCAACGCTGTCGGTGAGGTCCTCGGTAAGTACCACCCACATGGCGATAGCTCGGTGTATGGTACTCTCGTGCGTATGGCTCAGCCTTGGAGTCTACGCTACCCTCTGATCGAGGGACAGGGCAACTTCGGTAGTGTCGATGGAGACTCACCTGCCGCTATGCGTTATACAGAGAGCCGTCTGAGCCGTATTGCCTCAGAGATGCTCCGGGATATTGATAAGGAAACGGTAGACTTCCAGCTAAACTTCGACGATACACGCCACGAGCCTACAGTGCTCCCCACACGTTTCCCTAATCTGTTGGTTAATGGTGCGGCTGGTATCGCTGTAGGTATGGCCACGAACATGCCTCCGCATAATCTCACAGAATGTATTGATGGTTGCATCGCCTATATTGATAGTGGAGAAACTATCGATGTAGCAGGGCTGATGAAGTATATCAAAGCTCCAGACTTCCCTACAGGTGGTATTATATATGGCCACTCGGGCGTACGCGAAGCCTACGAAACAGGGCGTGGACGTGTAGTGATACGTTCGCGTTGCGAAATCGAACAACACGGGCAGCGAGAGCGTATTATCATCGGAGAGCTTCCCTATCAGGTTAATAAGGCTGACCTCGTGAAGCATATATCTAATCTGGTGAATGAGAAGAAGATCGAGGGTATTGCCGATGTCATAGACCTCTCCAACCGTAAGGGTATATGTATACAGATTGATGTCAAGCGTGATGCCAACGCCTCCGTTGTACTCAATAAACTATACAAGCTGACAGAGCTCCAGAGCTCCTTTAGTGTGAATAATATCGCCCTCGTCAAGGGCCGTCCCAAGCTGCTGACGCTACGGGACCTCATCCAGGAGTTTGTAGACCACCGTCTAGACGTAGTGCTGCGTCGCTGCATCTACGAGCTACGCAAGGCACAGGAGCGCATGCACCTCGTAGAGGGCTTGATGCTCGCTGTGGACAACATCGATGAAGTCATCAAGATTATCCGTGCCTCCTACGATACGCAGGAGTCTATGGACCGTCTGATGGAGCGTTTCGGCTTCTCGGAGCTACAGGCGCGTGCTATCGTAGACTTACGCCTACGTGCCCTGCAGGGCCTAGACCGTGAGCGCCTAACGGCAGAGTACGAAGACCTTAAGGCTAAAATAACACGCCTCGAGGAGCTAATCGCTAGCCGTGAGTCTCGTATGGCTCTGGTACGCGAGGAGCTTATAGAGGTGCGTGATACCTATGGCGATGAGCGTAGGAGTGAGATAGTCTACGCCAGCGAGGAGTTTAATCCCGAGGACTTTTACGCAGATGACGAGATGGTTATCACCATATCGCACCATGGGTACATCAAGCGTACTCCGCTCAGCGAATTCCGTAGTCAGACTCGTGGAGGCGTGGGGAGTAAGGGTAGTGATACCCGAGACGAGGACTTTATAGAGTACATTTACTCGGCCTCGATGCACGCTACGATGCTCCTGTTTACACAGAATGGTCGTTGCTACTGGCTCAAGGTGTACGAGATCCCCGAGGGAGCCAAGAACGCCAAGGGGCGTGCGATACAAAACATCCTAAACATAGAGCCTGGCGACAAGGTGAACGCCTTTATTACCGTCAAGAACCTCACTAAGGATGTAGACTTTGTCAATGCCCACTACCTAATATTTGCGACGAAAACAGGGGTTATCAAGAAGACAGTCCTAGAGCAGTATTCGCGCCCACGTACCAATGGTATTATTGCCATAGACCTCAAGGAGGACGATAAGCTTATCAGCGTTATGCTGACAGATGGCAAGAGCGAGATCCTAATGGCTAACCGCAATGGTCGTGCTGTGCGCTTCGATGAGGCTACAGTGCGTGCCACAGGACGTAATGCTATGGGGGTACGAGGTATGACCCTCGACGAGGATGGTCAGGATGAGGTCGTAGGTATGATTGCTATTCGTGAGGGCGATGAGTCTACAGTCCTCGTCGTGAGCGAAAACGGCTATGGTAAGCGTAGCCAGTACGAGGACTACCGTCTGACCAACCGTGGTACCAAGGGGGTCAAGACCCTAAACGTTACAGAGAAAACGGGTAAGTTGGTGGCTTTCCATGCTATTACGGATGAGCACGACCTAATGATTATCAATAAGAGTGGTGTGGCTATACGTATGCATGCCAAGGATATCAGCGTACTTAGCCGTGCTACCCAGGGGGTTCGTCTTATCAACCTAGACAAACGTGGCGACGAGATAGCCTCTATATGCCCCGTCGAAGCTGAGGATGATCAGGCCGATATAGCCGAGGTAGTAGCCGAGGCTATCACGGAGCTGGAGGATAATAATAATGTTGCTGACCCCAGCGTTAATACCGCAGAGGCTCCCGACAACACAGGAGGAGGAGATCTCTTTGAATAAGAAATATCAAACTAAATAACTAATAGTATAAGTATGAAGAAGCTCGCACTAATTGCCGCTCTTGGACTGGTGTCTACGGGTGCTTTTGCTCAGGCTGTAAAGGCTAAGGAAGCAGAGAAGCTACATCACAACAACCCCGCTGAAGCCCGCAAGATGATTGCTGAGGCTCGTCAGCACGAAGAAACGAAGAACGACGCCTACACCTGGTTTGTATCAGGACTTGTGGAGCAGAAGGCTTATAACAGCGAGTTCGTGAAGGCTCAGCTAGGCCAGCAGGCCAACGAAGAGGTTATGTACAGAGCCCTAGTGGCTGAGGTGCCTTTCCTCCTGAAAACTTATGAACTAGAGAATGTTCCCAACGAAAAGGGAAAGATTAAGCTTAAGTACGCCAAGAAGGCTAAAGACTTACTACAGGCAGATTATCAGAACCTCCTGAATGCCGGTAGTTTCTTCCAGCAGAAGGCTGACTATAAGTCATCGGCTCAGGCTTTCGAGGCCTACCTAGACGTACGTCGTGCTCCTATGTTTGCTGACAATAAGGCTATGGCTACTCTAGATACAGCTGCTTATCAGGTGGCTTACTACTCTTCGCTGATGTACCACGAGGTGAAGGACTACGACAAGGCCATTGCTATTGCTAACGACTTCCGCGAAGCTCCAGTGCATGGTGAGGACATCTTCCAGGTACTAGCAGCCTCTTATCAGGCTAAGGGGGACTCT
>JAXFXP010000007.1:0-5972 GCA_034091595.1 Porphyromonas sp. | reverse complement strand
CCCCAGGTCAGTGTTTTCCCAGAGCCGAGGCTTGTAGCACGCATATAGGATAGCTCATCGAAGTGTAACTTAGACTTACTCTTGGTCTCGATGCTGTTATCTCCCCAGGTGCTTGTCCCCCCATATGTGCTGTGGGATAGCGTAGCACTTAGCTTGCTCCCTGAGCGAAATAGGGCGAGAGCGGCAGGGTTCTGGTGCACGACACCAAAGTCTGCACCCACGGCTCCCATAGCGCCTGATAGCGCCTGATAGCGAGCCGAGCCACGAGACTCGTACTGCGAGCCAAGAGCCAGACCCGTAGTCTGGCTCTGAGCCATAGCTGATTGCCCAGCCCCTAGAGTCATCAGACCTAGTGTGGCGAGCGTTAGTATCTTTTTCATCTTGCTTGTTCTTGTCTTATTTTGATGCCAACAAAGCCTAAAGTTAGCGACGGCTACGACCACCACCTGAGCTAGACCCGCCACCGTAGCTACGGCCACCGCCAGAGCTGCTAGAGCCACCACCGTAACTCTGCTGAGAGTCGGTAGAGCGGTAGGTCTCCTGTCGTCTATTGTAGTTATAATCACGTCCTTGTCCGTAGGCGCTACGTCCCTGCCCACGGTAGCTACTACCAGCGCTAGACGATCCTGCACCACTGCGATAAGCTCCGCCCATATAAGGGCTCTCGCCACGCTCTACAGCACCACGTGCCGACTCGAAGGCTCCGTAACTGCTACGATAGCTACCGTAGCCACGTGTCGTAGAGTTGTAGGCCGAGCGTGCAGCCCCACGATAACGATTGGCCGAATAATAGGCATCGCTAGAGTAATAGCCGTAGCGAGGATAGTAGCCGTAATAGCCATAGTAAGGTGAGTAGAAGCCAAAAGAGAAGCCTCCGTAGTAGTGCCCACGATACCAAGGATCATACCAAGGGTCAAAGAAAGGATCGTAGTAGCTGTAATAACGACTAGGCCCCCAGTAAGGTCCGTATCCCCAATCAAACACACTCATCCAGGGGCTACGACGGTAAACACTGTAATAGCTGTCGTACCAAGGATAGTAGCTACTACTCATCCCCCAACCAAAACGACTACGCCAGTATGGCATATAGCCATAGTCATCATCGTAATAGTTGTTGATCACGACCGTAGTACCATCGCCATAGAAGCGTCCTAGACGACGTGAATACTCGCCATAAAACTGAGGCTCGGCCTCTGCTCTACGAGCACGCTCGCGGGCATATAGCTGTGCCTCTTGGTCGATGCGGAGGCTATCCTCGGCACTGAGGATGCCATTGTAAGCGTCTATCTCTCGGCTACGCTGCTTGCGTAGGTACTCGGCACGCTCTTGGGCTAGCTGAGCCTCCCACTTCTGCCTAGCCTCTTCGCGAGCACGAGCCTCGGCCTCAGCTTTAGCACGAGCCTTGGCCTGGCGTAGCTCTACATCTTTACGACTGAGATAGGCATCATCTAGATACTCATCGCTCTGAGCTACAGCGGCTAGAGAGCCGACGAGTAGTCCCCCGAGGAGGAGTAAATTGCGTATCGTCTTCATATTGTTCTCTTTGTTTAGTCGTTTATACTCATATAACGCTGAGCGCCTTATTATTGTTATGCGCCCATTGTCGGTGCTAAGGTACAAATAAATATTTATTTACATTCTACTCTTAAGCTCCACTCACTGCTTAGACATCTTCCCTAGCCTAAGGCTTAATGAACTCGCCCCCCCTGCAAGAGGGCATCGGTGTGAGGCATATGGGTAAGGCTGGGAGCATATGCCTAATAAAGGCCCCTATCTATCGGTGCTATAGCCGCCTAATAGGCGGACGATCGTCGACCTACTAGACGGGCAAGTCGTCCCCTACTAGGGGAACGATCGGGCAGTAACTAGTGAACAAAAACAAAGCACAGCCCCCCAGAGCATCTCGATGCCCTAGGGGGGCTGTGCCCCTTCTCTACACTCTTTAGTTCTCTACCCTCAGCGTGCCGGTGTAACCCGTAGTAGCTGCATACTCGGGCGCATAGACACTCTGGAGCTGTGCCGAGGCAGACTGATACTGCCCAGAGCGCACGATGCGTTGCTCGTACTGTAGGCTATACTTCCCTGCAGTCAAGCGGTAGAAGTAAAAGTTCGTCCGCTGGTCGCGAGGCTCTAGATAATAAGGAGTACCTGCCCCCCAGTTATAGCCCGCCAGCTGAGACACAGGCTCGGCACAAGCTAGACGAGGATCGCTAAGGGCTACAAAGTCGAGCCTGCGGTCTACCTCTATATCTAGGTTCGTCACCAAGATATCCCCCACTCGGAGCGCCTGCCCCTCTCTAAGCGGTATCAGCTGCTCTACACCATCTACGATACGACGCAGATGGTAGTGTCGGCGTAGCTTAAGCTCACGTCCCGAGGGCGTATCCTCACTGAGGGGCAGAGTATATCGAGCGATAGCACTGGCCCAGAGCTCCCCATCGGGCTTGGTCTGCGTAATCGTAAGCTGCTGAGGCTCAGCCCCACGCTCCCAGCTAAGGTCGAGGCCCTGGCGCTCGGTAGAGGCTATAGTAGTGGTCTTACCATCGGCCTGCGAGAGCTTTATGCTCGCAGTATTATGCGCAGTCTCAGCGCTTAGGTCGAGACCGAGTGTTAGGCTATGTAGCACCTCGGCTGTCGCTAGGCTATTGCGCCAGCTAGTCGTGCGCTTCTGCCCGAGGAGCCAGCGTTTGATGCCTACGACAAGAGCCTTGTCTCCGGGCTTACCCTGTTTGCTGAGCGCCTCTATCATCCCGAGGTGCGCCTCTAGACTGCGGTCGTACCACCAGTAGCTACGCTCTACAGTCGTAGGGAAGTAGGTCCCCTGCTCATCACTGCGCAGATGCTGACGTAGCGACTCGAGGAGCGAGGCCGATAGCTGAGGGTCGCTCTCCGCATAGATAAGCACCGCCATAGCCTTGGAGCTGTGGTCCATCTGGGCAAGCTCCTTGCGCAAGTAGCTACGCAGGAAGTCGGCATTCGCCTTCGCTGCTGTGGCCTGACTAGGGTCTAGATAGACTAGATACAGATAATCTAGGGCATTGTAGACCGAGGCATAGCGCTTGCGGTCGGGGCGCGCAAGGTCACGCTTGTACTCGGCTATCTCTCGGCTCATCTCTCGGTGCATATAGCTCCATGCTTTGTTCATCAGTCCGAGGGCTCGGCCACTATAGCTCTCGCCTGTCAGCTGGCGACGACGCAGGAAGCTTTTGAGCACTGAGGTAGTCATATAGACACTAGACTCCATGCCCCGATACCAGGTAAAGCCACCATCGGCCAGCTGTAGCTCGGCCAGCTTCGTGAGCCACTCGTCCTCCTCGGTACTACGCTGAGTCTTGGCCATCAGACTGCGTAGCGCATTCAGCTGCTTCAGCTCACGCTCCTCAGCGAGATGCTTACGCCAGGGGTTATGGGCAAAGTCCGTATGCAGTTGCTTGTCCCTATCCCCATGTAGCCCTGTACCGAGCGCCCTAGAGCGCTCCTCTATCCAAGCCGAGAGACCAGGTATCTGAGCGACCTGACGTGCTAGCCCCATAGCATAGTAAGCGGAGGCATAGTTGATGGCGTTGGGGCTAGAGACCTCTGTAAGCGGAGGCATAGCCAGCAGTGCCAGATATAGCGGATTGCTCTCTAGACGGATCTGTAGCTGTCCTCGCTCGGGACGGAAACCATTAGCAGGCAGTAGGCTACGGCTGAGATCGTACTCGCCTGTGGGCTTATCATAGAGTGTAATCGCCTCTGCACGTAAGACTTCGGTCGTAGCAGGTAGCACAGGCAATAGATGCTCCTCACCATCGCTGAATAGCTCCGTCCCAGCCTGCACCTGTACGAGGACACTGTCCAGCCCCTCGAGGAGGGCGGTAGGTAGGCTCGTACGCTGTGCCGTGCTAGCTTTAGCTCCAAGCGTGAGGGGCGTCTCTGTAGTAAATAGTTGCTCCTTGGTCCTAGGATGTAGATAAGACACTCGAAGCTGCGGGCTGAGCTCCTGCTCGCCCCTATTATGTATCTGTGTAGCGATACTTAGGCTATCGCCTAGGCGGATGAAGCGGGGCAGATAAGGCTCTACCTGTAGCTCACGGTAGCTCTCCACCTCGGCAGAGAGGAAACCTGTGCGTAGATCCTCTGTATGCGCTAGGGCGATGACACGCCAGCGCGTCAGGGCATCAGGCATACGGAAGCTCCAGCTAGCCTCGCCACGCTCGTTGGTAGTCATCGTAGGGTATATGTAGGCAAGCTCCTGGAAGTTTTGCCTTAGAGCCATCGGCATCTTGCCCGTAGGCGCTATCTCCTCGGGTGCAGACTTATTGCTTGCCCCGTAGACAGCCTCCCATCGGGCATCATTCGCCACCATTGCCCGCATGGCTATCGGAGCAGCACCGACACTAGACGGAGCGATACTGAACTCCTCTGCAATAGGCCCAGAATCTCCACTCCCTAAGCCACGGTAGCGCCAACTGCCACCCGTCTGCGCTTGAGTATCATTAGTCCAATAGCGGTCAATATCGAGGGCCGAACTACGCGCAAACAGCTCGGCACTAGGGCTCGGCATATAGAGCTGTAGTGGCGATAAGGCATCCAGCGAGGCATCATACATCCACGAGGCCAGAGCGGCACGTATGGGCTTGCCCTCGTGTAGCACCTGTAGCGTCCATTGCTCCTCACTGCCGGCTAGCGTACGCTGACGCCAGCTGCTCCAGCGGAAATCAAGGCGCTTAGGCTCTCGGCGACGCTCATAGGTCTGGCGTGCCTCGTAATACTTGCCCCCCTGCACGGTATAGACGTGTACGAAGACCTGCTCGATGGTGTCGGCAGGCATGTGTATAGGCAGAGACACTATCTCGCCCGACTTGGGTCGGAGGCTACCCCGCAAGACATCACGGTCGTCATACTCTACGGTGTAGTGTACATAGGATGCATTGAGACTCGTAGCCACCAGCACCTGTGGAGCCTCGCCGTGGCGGTAGCCGAGCTCCTTGGCGAGTATCTGTAGACCTGCCTCTGGGAGCTCGATTTGCTTGTCCCTCACATCGTAAACTGCGAAGCGATGCGTCCCGACAATAGGCTCAGCCTCGGTCTCGATCTTATAATGCAGAGTATACGCTCCCGAGCTAGCCTTAGCTATCCAGGCCTCGGGCTGTATCGTATCGCTCGTCATAGCCTTGCCCCCCTGTAGGGTACGTCCAGCGTGTTCGATACGATAGCTCAGCGGATAGTGGCGCTTATTGTACATGAAAAGCTCATTCGACGCGAAGTGCCACTTGCTCATCTCAGGCGCTGAGCCTCGAGCCACAGTCTGCGGCCCTACGAGCTTAATCTGGCTAGGGATATTGGTGGCGCTGTAGGCGGTATGCTCCTCCACTGTCTCGCCACTAGGCGCCTCGGCACTAATGCGCAGACGGCACCATAGCCCTGCACCATAATCTCTGAGCGAAGTCTCCACTCGGCTCAGCTCCTCTAGTGGGATACGTAGCGTGGCACGCCCTGCAGCATCTGTGCTCAGATTGTAGTAGCGCTCTTCCTCCTGGAGTAGCCTATTGCTGTGCGGACGCTTGCGATCGGGGAAAGCATCTAGCTGTGCGGACAAATGTACCTGTATCTTACTACCAGATAGCGCAATACCCGAGTAATTGCGAACGTTCATCTTTAGCTCGAGCGTATCGCTAAGCGCTAGCTGTGCTCGTGGCCCCTCTAGCTGTAGCTCGAACTGTGGGCGCTTATACTCGGCCACCTGCACCGTCATAGATGTGCCATAATAATAGCGCTCCTTGAGACGACTCAGGTCTTTAGCCTCTAGACGATAGGTCCCCAGAGGCATCGAGGCTGGTAACTGTAGCTTGGTGGTGAAGCGTCCGTATGCATCTGTCTGCACTGTATCTAGGGCAAACTCCTCTCCATTGTGCGTTAGGCTAAGGCGTAGCTCGCGCCCTGATAGCATGCGGTCCTGCTCGGGATGGCGATGTTGCTCGGCTAGGTAG
>JAXFXP010000006.1:0-14489 GCA_034091595.1 Porphyromonas sp. | reverse complement strand
CTTGTCTTCGATGCCGATGGCAACATCTCTAGCTACGACGTAGAGGCTATTGGTGGCAACCCTAGCAAGCCCAATCTAAACTCCAAGACTAGTCGCGCTGGGGACCGTCGATACTATCTACAGTCTATCCTAAACTATGAGCGCTCGTGGGGCAATCATAATGTGTCGGGGATGATGCTCTTCAACATGGATGAGTACAACAACAACGTCGTAAATAACGACGACCTCATCGCCACACTACCCAAGCGCCGTATGGGCTATGCCTTCCGAGTAGGATACGACTACGCCCGCAAGTATATGCTAGAGCTAGTAGCGGGCTACAACGGGTCCGAAAATTTTGCTAAGGGTAAGCGCTGGGGATTCTTCCCCGCTGTATCTGCGGCTTGGAACATTAGCCAGGAAAAGTTCTGGGAACCTCTCAAGAATACCATAGGACTCTTCAAGATACGTGCTTCGTACGGGCTCGTTGGTAACGACCAGATCGGGGGTAACCGCTTCGTATATATGCCTGTTATTACCCTCGGAGCTACGCCTGAGTACAAAACCGGCTATGGCAACTCTACCGAGGCGCACAGAGGGCCAACCTTCCGCCGTCTAGCCAACAACGACATCACCTGGGAAATAGGTCGTAAGCTCAACCTCGGTGTGGACCTGAAGCTATTCGGTAGCCTCAGCCTGACGGCAGACGTATTCCAAGAAATACGTAGCAATATCTTCCAGCAGCGTACCAGTATCCCTACATACCTAGGGGTGGTAACCTCAGGTGATAGCCGTACTGAGATCTGGGGTAACTTCGCCAAGGTTAAGAACTGGGGCTTCGACGCCTCGCTTGATTATGGCAAACAAATCTCCAAGGACTTCTCTATGCAGTTCCGTGGTACCTTTACTTATGCTCGTAACCGAGTGCTAGAGTATGACGAAGCTCCAGGTCTGCGCCCAGCCCTCAAGCAGGTAGGACGCACCCTGAATACTTGGTTAGGATACATTGCCGATGGTCTATATATAGATGCGGCCGATATAGCAGCTAACCCTCGCTCTACTCTGGGTAACATCGCTATTGCCCCTGGGGATATCAAGTACGTAGACCAGCCAGACGCCAATGGTGAGTATGATGGACAGATCACTGCTGACGACCGCGTACAGATCGGACATCCTCACGTTCCTGAGATCGTGTACGGCTTCGGTCCTACGATGAAGTACAAGAACTTCGACTTCTCTTTCTACTTCCAGGGACAAGCACGTGTATCGCTCATGATGGAAAAATTCGCCCCATTTGGGGATAACACCCGTCGCAACGTGATGCAGTGGATTGCGGACGACTACTGGAGTCTGGATAACCAGAACCCCAATGCACGCCACCCCCGTATCACCAAGAAGGACAACGGCAATAATATGCAGAATAGCACCTTCTGGCTACGCGATGCAGCCTTCCTAAAGCTCAAGAATCTAGAGCTCGGCTACACCTACAAGAACGCACGCATATACATCTCTGCTACCAACCTACTGACCTTCGCCCCATTCAAACTATGGGATCCCGAGATGGGTGGCGGACGTGGTATGAGCTACCCTCTACAGCGTACGTTTAACCTAGGGCTACAAGTAACATTCAACAAACGATAGTTCTTAACTAAGACACTATAAATATGAAGACATCACGTATATATAAAACCCTCGTTGTAGCCGCTGGTCTAGCACTCGGGTTTAGCTCGTGTAACTTTCTAGACGTTGTCCCCGATGAGCAGGTTACTGAGAGGGATACTAGGAGTGACCGCAACGCAGGGATCAACTACCTCTACTCTTGTTTCGGATACCTCCCTAAGGTAAACGCCTCTGCAAGTATGGAGCTAATGACGGGGGACGAAGTGATCACCTCCTTCGACCACGAAGGCTTCGCCCACTTCCCCAAGGGTAACTTCTCGGCTTCTCAGCCACGTATCTCCTATTGGAACGACCTCTTTCTCGGTATCCGCCAGTGCTACCAATTCCTAGAGATCATCGATGGACTACCCGACAAGACCACTACGCAGGAGGAGAAGAACGAGTACAAGGCTCAGGCCAAGTTCCTCATCGCCTTCTACCACTTCTACCTTCTCCGCACCTATGGGCCTACTATCCTAGTCAAGGAGAAACCCAATACCAATACCCCTGCCTCCGAATATCTAGACCGCCAACCTCTAGATGAGTGCGTAACTTGGATCGCCAACCTACTGGACGAGGCTGCTGCCGGTCTCCCCGACCTACAGGCACAGCAGAGCCGATATGGTCTGGGCACCAAGCCCGCAGCCAAGGCCCTCAAGGCTAAGCTCCTGCTCTACGCAGCCTCGCCGCTATTCAACGGGACAGCGACTCAGGCTCCTATCTTTGCTGGCAAGCTAAAGAGCAAGCAGGGAGTAGACCTAATGCCAACGCAGTACGACCCCAATAAGTGGGTCAAGGCACGCGATGCTATCAAGGAAGCCATTGACGTAGCCGAGACCGCTGGACACACGCTCTACTCGAGAGATAACTACATGCTGAGCGACCCTAATGCCAATAAGCACCCCGTGCAGGGCGTAGCGCGTAAGATGCGCACTCTCTTCGTAGACTTCTCTACGGGACCAAACATGGAGTACATCCTAGTAGAGTCGCGTCCCGAAGGGTACTACGACACTCAGTGTAAGTCTTACCCTCGTGGGGATAACAACGAGTATGGTTATAACGGTACCTCCCCCACCTGGGCTATGGTGAACCGCTTCTACACCAAGAACGGACTTCCATGGAACGTAGACCCTCTGACCAAGGACAAAGACCCAGTAGGCCTAGAGACTATCACTGATGAGTTTGCCAGCTATGCCAAGAAGGATCAGCAGACCTCTGCTATCAATCTCAATCGTGAGCCTCGCTTCTATGCCTGGGTAACCTTCCAGAACGGCTACTACGAGATCCTCAATGGCTCGGACAACCTCTACCCTAACGGCTGGTTCGAGAACAATACAGACAAGATGGGTCTACTCCCCATGAACTTCCTCTTCGGTGGGCGACAGGGACTAACTGCAGGACGTACCAGCAACTACTCACCTGCAGGCTACCTCAATAAGAAGTTCACTGACCCCAGCATTCAGATGCGTAAGGCAGCTGGTATCAGACGTGAGGTACCCTTCCCACTCATCCGTCTAGCAGACCTATACCTGATGTATGCAGAGGCACTAGTGGAGACCAACGAGCTACAGACGGCCAAGACCTATCTAGACCATGTACGCCAGCGTGCTGGTATCCCTACGGTAGACGCAGCCTGGACTATAGTGGGTATCACACCTGACCAAGCCAAGATGCGAGACATCGTACGTCAGGAACGTATGATCGAGCTCTACCTCGAGGGACATAATTTCTGGGATATGCGTCGCTGGCTCCTTGCTGAGCAGTACTTCAACGTCAAGCCTAAGGGTATGAATATACGTGCTACCACCCTCAGCGAGTTTTCTCGGGTTACCGAGGTGCAGGTAGAGCGTCGCTTCGAGGCTCCCACACACTACCTCATGCCTATACCTGTAGATGAGATAAACAAGAACTCTAATCTTGTTCAAAACCCTGGATACTAACATTGAGATGATTGTTGCCTTGCCGTCCCTCTACCGTGTGTAGAGGGGTGACGAGGGGACAGCTAACCCAAGACAACTAAGCAATATGAAACGTTTATTCATATACTCGGCGCTTGCTCTAGCTGCAGCTTTCACGAGCTGTAAAAAGGATGACCTAGGGCCTGCCGCTACCAATCTGGATGCTAATACTTTCTCAGCTACAGCTAGTGCAGGGGCTGTGAAGCTACAGTGGGCTATACCCGACAATGCCAACTACAAGTACGTAGAGGTGAAGTACAACCACCCTGGCACTAAGAAAGAGCATACACGTCTGGCGAGTATACACGCAGACACGATTCTGATCGATGGTCTTCTAGCTGCCTATGGAGATATAGAGTATCGCCTAACACCTGTAACGAAGACTGGCAACCGTGGTACCACGCATAAAATCGTGGCTACGTGCTTACCCGTACCGGCTACTACTCGTGTCGTGGATGGTACCAAGGAGGAGATTACGCTTACAGCTAACAAGATGTGGACGGACTCTAATGAAACTTCTGCGGGGGATAATGGGGGGATGCCAGCCCTTATTGATAATAATGTTGGTACTTTTTGGCATGTGCGCTGGAGTTCTGATGTTCGAACCTTCCCCCATCATTTGGTAGTAGAGCTCCCCGAGGCTATATCTGGTGCTGTGAGCTTCTACTGGAAAGGTCGTAATAATACAGGGATAAATAACCCTAAGAGGTTGCGTATCCTCGGTTTTAATGAGCCATTTACAGGCCAAACTAACGTAGCTTCGGGCTTCAATCTAGCCAATTATCAAGCTACAGAGATAGCCTCTGTGCAGAGTGGTATGCCAGAGACTCAAGCTGCAGAATACAACTCTGCAACCTTTATCTTCAATGGTTCATACAAGTACCTCTGGGTAGAGTTCCAAGAAGAGAGATTGGGTCGCAACTGGATAGCTCTTGCTGAGTGGAAGTTCTACAAGTATCAGACGGAGACTTACAACCCTGAGACAGGAGAGACGACTAGAAACTAATCCGACTATTGACCTTAGGGGGAGGAGCTACGCAAGCCCTTCCCCTATCGTTATTAACAATGATATATGAAAAGTTATGAGCATTAAGCAATTACTTCTACGGGCTTGCCTGATGGTAGCCTTACCGCTTGCGCTGATGACCTCTTGCTCCAAAGACGATGGGGGCAGCTCTGGCGGCTCTACGACACCCACGACACCGACGAGCATACAGATCGCCAACAATCCTGAGTTTATCGACTTCAAGGCCAAAGACCTTGGTCGCGACCTACAGGTGCAGGGCGGTGGCAGCAACTGGCGTGTTGTCAAGAAGACCAACGTAGATTGGCTCACAGCTACGCGCCAAGGCAATGTCCTAAAACTAGTGCTGACGGAGAATACTAGCGATAATATACGTGAGGCCGAGCTTGTCCTGAGCAACGAGAGCTCTAGCAAGACGGTGAAGGTACGTCAGCTGGGGGTAGAGCCTCAGATTCTCGTGAGCAACTCGGTGCTTACTGTTCCTGTATCTGGTACGAGCCTAGACTTTACGATCACGACCAACGTGGCAGAGTACGAGCTGAAGCTCCCCGATTGGATTAGCCGTAATGATGCAGCACGTGCAGCTATGCGTCAGGTATCGCATAGCCTCAGTGTCTCTCCTAATAAGAGTGATGAGGGGCGTACCGTTACGATTGAGGTCATAGAGAAGAATGCTCCCAGCAATCGTCAGCCTATCCGTGCAGCATTCGCTGTAACGCAGAATGGCCTATCGTCTTATAGCGCTCACGGTGCCGACCAGATTGCGGGTGATCGTAAGCTGACGATAGCGAGCGGGACCGATACATCACATCAAGCTTCCGATGACATAACCAAAGCCTTTGATGGCAACTTCGGTACTATCTATCACTCTAATTGGACTAACACAGCTGAGAACTACTTCCCTATAACCCTAACGTTTACGCTGTCTGAGCCCTCAGACATAGACTATATGGTCTACTATCCACGTCAGCAGGGCTATAATGGGTACTTCAAGGTCGTAGATATCGAGTATACCACCGATGGTACTACCTACACCAAGCTCATGACTAAGGACTTTATGGGCTCTAATATGCCTACGAAGGTGGACTTCTCAGCTGCTAAGGGTAAGCAAATCAAGACGGTTAAGCTTATCGTGCAGAGTGGGCACGGCGATGGCAAGGGCTTCGCTTCGGCTGCAGAGATAGAGTTCTACAAGCGTAATACAGGCGCCTTCCAGCCTACCTCGCTCTTTGCTGATGAGCTGTGCACCAAGCTAAAAGATGGTATTACCGATGAGCAGATAGCTGCCTGTACAGATCCTTTCTTCCGCAACCTTGCGTTCTATATGAAGCAGGGTAAGTACAGCACGGACTATCGTGTGGCGGAGTATGGCCCTTACCTCAATCCCTACGATATTCGTACGCATGTTACCAAGATGCAGTACGCTTACTCTATGCTTGATAACCCTACGGGTATCTCGGTAGAGGCTGGCGAGACGTTGGTCGTACTAGTAGGCGATACCTATGGGCAAGACCATCTGGCCATTCGTGTGGTAGACTACTATCAGGGTGGTACGGGTGATGGTATATACAACCCTCGCAACTATCCGATCTATAAGGGGGTTAATAAGCTCAAGATGGAGACCAAGGGGCTCGTATATGTCCTTAATCATAAGGCGCTAACTTCAGGGGATAACTTCCGAGACAATACGGCCTCAGACCCTAAGGTTAAGATACACTTTGCTTCGGGTACTGTCAATGGTTATTTTGATATCAAAAAGAATAAGCCAGAGGACTGGAAGCCTATGCTAGACAAGGCTAAGCATCAGTATTTCGACCTCGTGGGAGAGCATTCGCATCTTGTTTTCCCTGTGGCAGACTTCAAGACTCATACTCAGAGCGGTACGGAGCTAGCTAAGCTCTATGATCAGATAGTGCTGGCCGAGCAAGAGCTCCACGGCCTACAGAAGTATGGCCGTACCTACCGCAACCGCCAGCTGCTCTGTCCTACGTATCAGGATGCCTATATGTACGCTACCAACGAGCACACTGCTTATGTGCCAGGTACCTTTAGCACGATACTCAATGCAGAAACGCTCCGAAGTTCTGTCTGGGGTCCAGCGCACGAGATTGGCCATATTCATCAGACAGCCCCTGGGGTACTATGGATTGGTCTAACGGAGTGTACAGTGAATATCCCTTCGGCTTATGTGCAGACCACACTGCTCAAAAAGGAGTGCCGCCTGCAAGTAGAGAAGATGGATGGCACTAACCACAATCGTTATACTTATGCCTTTACCAATATCCTTATCAAGGATCAGGCTCATGGTACTGATAGCGATGTCTTCCGTAAGCTTGTTCCGTTTTGGCAGCTCGAGCTCTACTTCGGTAAGGTTTTAGGCAAGACACCAACGGCAACAGACAAGGGTGGTTTCTATCCAGCTGTCTATGAGCACTACCGTCAGAATCCAACGATTGCAGGCGCTACCAATGATACTCGTGACGGACTCTTCCAGCTAGAGTTTGTGCATACAGCCTCTAAGGTAGCTAATGCAGACCTCACAGACTTCTTTGAGAAATGGGGCTTCCTCAAGCCTGTGGATACGAGCATCAACGATTACGGCACACGTCGCCTATGGGTAAAGTCGGAGGATATAGAGCGCACAAAACAGCGCGTCAAGGACCTCAAGCTACAGAAGCCTACGGTTGCGCTGGAGTACATCACAGACAAGAACTACGAGCTGTATAAGGCACCCAAGGACGTAGTGGTAGGTACTGCTACTCGTACGGGTAACATCATCCGCACAAAGGGATTCCAATATGTAGTGGCCTACGAGGTAGTAGATGCTAGCGGCAAGGTCCTGATGGCTACTGACGGTGTCTTTACGACGGGGAGTGGCTACGAAGCTGATGGATATATCAAGACTGATATCCCAGGTGGTACTAGCTGGCAAGATGGTTACAAGGTACGTGCTGTAGCTGCCAACGGCAAGCGTGTAGATGTGACGGTGAACTAGTAATCACAACCATACATAGTATATACAAGCGAGTAGGGGGCGTAGTCAGTGATGGCTACGCCCCCTGCTCGCTCTAGTTGTCTATGGAGTGGGTATAAATAATTAGAGCAAGGACTTGGGCTCTCTTAGCTACGATCTTTATAGACCAAGCCCCAGCTAGCTAGCTCGCGAACTAGCAGGCTGGGGCAGGCTTGTGTCGTATGTACCTCTTGTTTCTTAGCTCCGGAAGTAGGGGTTATGAGCTATCTCCTCGCCAATAGTAGTGGCAGGGCCATGCCCTGGATAGACCACTGTATCGTGTGGTAGGCTGAATAGCTGCGTGCGAACGCTGCTGATAAGCGCTTCGTAGCTACCACACCATAGGTCCGTACGGCCTATGTCGCCAGCGAAGAGCGCATCGCCAGAGAGTACCAGAGGACCGCGCGCCGCGTAGAAGGCTACATGGCCAGGCGCATGGCCAGGAATATGGCGGACCTCTAGCTCGGTGTTGCCGAAGCGTATGGTGTCACCCTGGTTGATGAGGTGATAGGCCTCATCGGGCAGGTTCTCTAGTGGGCTATGTATGCCGAATAAAGCTAGCTGTTCGCTGGGCTTTGGGGGCATAGAGAGGTCATTGGCGTGGCAGTAGGCCTCTAGAGCCCACTTGCGTATAGCCCAAGCATTGCCCCACACGTGGTCGAAGTGTAGGTGTGTACAGAGGAGCAGCTTGGGGCTGAGTCCTTTCTGCTCAATAAAGTTAGCGAGTGCCTCTTCCTCGTGCTGACTCATGCAGCCACAATCAACGATAGCGGCTTCCTTGGTCTCGTCATAGAGGACATAGGTATTCTCTTGTACGGGGTTTACCGTGAAGCATTGGATCTGGAGCATAGGGCTTAGATGGGTAAGTAAACAATCTTTTTGGTTTGGAAGTACTCCTCGCTGAAGGTCGGGAATAGGCTTTGGATCTCCACTTTATTTTTATATTTGCGTGTCTCGCTCTGCAGATCACCTCCCTTGAGGCATATAATGCCGTTGGGCATGCCGTTGTGCTGCTCCTTGCTGATCAGATTGCGTACCATAGGCTCTAGCTCATCTAGGCGCATCACAGCTCGGCTTACGACGAAATCAAACTTTTCCTTGATTTCTTCGCCACGACCGTGCAGTGTACGTACGTTTTTTAGACCGAGGGCTTCGGCTACGGCTGTGGCTACCTTTATCTTCTTGCCAATGCTGTCCACGAGGAGGAAGTTCACCTCAGGAAACATAATGGCTAGAGGAATACCAGGGAAGCCCCCCCCACATCCGAAGTCTAGGACAGAGGTGCCAGGCTTGAAGCGTATCATCTGCACAATGCCAAGGGAGTGGAGTATATGATGCTCGTAGAGCTGGTCTATATCTTTGCGGCTGATAACATTAATCTGCGCATTCCAGTGTCTATATAGCTCACCGAGACGAGCAAACTGTTCTATTTGCTCGTCGCTGAGGTAAGGGAAATAGCGTTGTATTATAGTATGCATATAGTCTTTATTTGATGTATTGGTCGGCGATACTGCCAGGGCGTATGAGGTCGCGCACGCTGTCCCAGCTGAGATGCACATATATATGGCCCATTGCGTACGGGCCTATCTCGTAGGGGTTGTAGCAGTAGCGTATGCCCGACTGTGTGAGTAGGAAGTTTGCATTGGGGGTAACATCACTAGAGTATCCTAGGTTGGATAAGTCCTCTAGGGTTTGTACGCCATTGTCTAGTATGAGCTGCTTCTGTATCACTTGAGCGAGCTTCTCTTTGTAGTCTTCTACAAATATGTCGCTCTCGGTGATGCGCTGACTGCGCTCTTTGTCGAAGCTAGAATAGATTACAGCCTCATAGCCATGAGCACCTCCTGTGTAAGTGTCTTCGTTCCATTGTAGAGAGAGGTATCTATTGCTACTCTCCACTAGCTGTACCTGTAAATGATAGTACCATCCTTTCATAGATGCAGCCTGCTCCAATTCTTCGTCTGGCTCGCTTTGGTACTCTTGCTTTATCTTATCGTAGAGCTTCTTACCGATGTCCTGTGAACTTAGCCCAGAGATGGAGTCAAGCTTTCCGTTGAGGATAACCCTATTGATCTCAGCCTGTAGAGCGTCGTTGTTCTTTAGGTACAGATACTTGAGCTTGAATTGATGATAGGGATGCACCTCCGCCTTGTTGATAAAAGGGGGGATGCTGTCCTGTACTGTTATAGAGTCTATGGCGAAGCTGTCTATGCTAGCAGCGACGCTACTCTTCCCTCCATTGCCCGTGCAGGCTACAGAGGCGTAGACGAGGGCTGCTGTGAGTAGCCGAGGTATGTGCTTATTCATACTTTTACGTTGCAATTGGAATAACAATAGTTAGGCGTCTTATTTAATAGCCACATAGATGGCACAAGTACCAGGGAATATGCTACGATAGTAAGCCTCACGGAAGCCCGCCTCCAAGAATATGCTGGTCATCTGTTCTCTCTGTGGGGCCTCGGCAATACTGCGGGGAAGATAGGTGTAGGCATCACGGTCTTCGCTGATATATTGGCCAACGAAGGGGATAAAGTGATGAGCGTATATCTTGTAACAGAGGTGCATAAACTTATTGCGTGGCTCGGTAAGCTCTAGGATAACGACGGGCTTGCCTGGGCGGAGTATGCGGTGCAGCTCTCGGGCTGCGGCTGGTATGTCTGAGAAGTTGCGTATCCCGAAGCCTATAGTAACGGCATCGAAGCTCTCGTCAGCTAATGTTAGAGCAGTACAGTCCTCACGTTTGAACTGTATCTTGCGGTCGTAGCCGAGCGCTCGTACTTTCTCCTCACCGTAGCGCATCATCTCCTCAGAGATATCTACACCGAGGATAGACTGCACCCCCTCTATGTGCTTGATGATATCTATAGCCAGGTCTCCTGTGCCTGTGGCTACGTCTAGCACTTCTCGGGGTTGGAAAGGGGCCAATAGGCCGATGGCCTTGCGTCGCCATGAGGGGTCTAGCCCTAGGCTGACGATGTGGTTGAGGCGGTCGTAAGTCGGTGCAATGCGGTTAAACATCCGCTGCACCTGACTTACTTTCTCCTCGTCTTGGTTGTATGGGGTTACCATCTACAATAGTTCCGTGACGTTCGCTATAATGCGTTCCTCGATATTAGTACTAGTAACGGGGACGAAGGCTTGCCCCGTGACGTGTTCGTATAGCTCGATGTAGCGTTCGCTTACACTCTGACAGTAGGCCTCAGTCATCTCTGGTACCTGCTCTCCGTCTCGTCCTTGGAATCCATTCTGTATGAGCCACTGACGTACGAACTCCTTGGATAGCTGACGCTGCTCTTGCCCAGCGGCGAAGCGCTCTTCGTAGCCCTCGGCGTAGAAGTAGCGTGAGCTGTCTGGGGTGTGGATTTCGTCGATAAGGTAGATCTTGCCGTCTTTCTTGCCAAACTCATACTTGGTATCTACAAGGATCAGTCCACGTTCGCGTGCCATCTCCTGACCACGGGCGAATAGTGCCAGAGTATAGGCTTCCAACTGTTTGTAGTCTTCTTCGCTTACAATGCCCTGCGCAATTATCTCTTCGCGCGAGATGTTCTCGTCATGCCCTTCGTCAGCCTTTGTCGTTGGGGTGATAATGGGCGTTGGGAAGGCTTGGTTCTCCTTCATGCCCTCGGGGAGGGTGATGCCACAGAGTGTGCGTTCGCCAGCCTTATAGGCACGCCAAGCGCTACCAGTGAGGTAGCCACGGATAACCATCTCTACTTTGAAGGGCTCGCAGTGGTGCCCCAACGAGACCATAGGGTCGGGCGTAGCGATGAGCCAGTTGGGGACTATATCTTTGGTAGCCTCTAGGAAGTAGGTTGCCAGCTGATTGAGTACTTGCCCTTTGAAGGGAATCCCCTTAGGTAGTACTACATCGAAGGCCGAGATACGGTCTGTCGCTACCATTGCGATTTTACCTCCCTCTAGGAAGTAAACGTCACGTACCTTGCCGTGATAAACGCCCGTCTGTCCGGGAAACTGGAAGTTGGTCTGTACAAGTGCTGTACTCATGATATTGGTTTATTAGTCGTTAGTCTTCTGCCATTTGTTTGCTGTCTGTCTGCTCGTATACCTCTACGATGCGCTGTACTAGGGGATGGCGTACGATATCTGTTTGGTTCATACGTATCATGCTGATACCCTCTACCTCCCCGAGGCGCTCTACCGCATCGCGCAGCCCGCTACGTTGCCCTCGTGGTAAGTCTACCTGTGTGAGGTCGCCTGTGATGATCATCTTGGAGTTCATCCCTAGACGGGTGAGGAACATCTTCATTTGCTGTGGTGTGGTGTTCTGAGCTTCGTCTAGGATGACGATCGCGTCATTTAGGGTGCGCCCACGCATAAAGGCTAGCGGGGCAATCTGTATAACGCCCGTATCCAGGTAATCTTTGAGTTTAGCATTGGGGATTAGTTCCCCGAGAGCATCGTAGAGAGGCTGCAGATAGGGGTCTAGCTTATCCTTCATCTCTCCGGGTAGGAACCCGAGCTTTTCGCCTGCCTCTACGGCTGGTCGGCTGAGGATGATACGCCGTACCTGTTTGGCCTTGAGGGCACGTACCGCTAGGCATATAGCTATGAAAGTCTTGCCCGAGCCTGCTGGACCTATAGCGAAGGTGAGGTCGCAGCTGTCGAAGCGCTGGCACATCTCCTGTTGGTTATCTCCTTTGGCGAGGATGGCCCTGCCGTGTAGTCCGTAGAGGATTAATTGCCCGCTCTGCTGTAGTGCTACTTCTTCCTCAAGTCTGTCTTTACCCTTGATGAGGGCGATGACATCTGTTTCGCTTAATTGGTTGTAACGTGTACAGTGCTCCTCCATCTGCTCCAGGATAGCTATGACCCTATCAGACTCTGTCTGCGAAGCGAGTATCTTGATAACGTTGCCATGTAGGCGTAGCCGTGTGCGGGGGAATAGGTTGCTGAGGGTTATTAGATTGGCCCTGTTGGCACCCGCGAATAGCTCTATGTCTGCCTCCTCGACTACGTATATTCTCTCTATCATCTATTCTCTATTGACTATTTGTAGCATCTCTCGGATGCGTTTCGTCCAGCCAGCGTACTTGGTCTGTGCCTCTACCATATCTATGGGTAGGCGGTAGCACCAGCGCTGCTGAGGGTTCTCTGGGTGGTTGATCTGCTCATCCTCGGGGCGCTGTTTGTGTAGCTGTGCATCGATGCTCATCCAGTCTTGTATGGGTAGGATGACAAACATTGCAGGGGAGGCGATATGCGCTGATATGATACTCGTGAAGATATCTTCTTTTGGAGAGTCTGGTGTTAGACGTCGCTCTGGCAGCTGCTCTACTAGGTAGCGCCCCTGTAGCTCTCTGCCGAGAGCCTGCCACCATGCACGTAGTGGAGGCATATCGTGCGTAGAGGTCGTACATATAGAGTTGTAGGGCAATCGGCTAGGACGCTCCCAGCCACTATTGGTCTGCCCCTTGGGCATACGCTCTAGGTCTAGACTGAGAATTTCTAGTTCGTTGAGTACCTCTGGGACGGTTGCTGGTATCATACCGAGGTCCTCGGCACATACGAGCATATCAGTACACTCTAGTAGGGGCATAATACGTTTGAGTGCAGTGGCCTTCCAGAGCTCGTTATGCGCTTCGTAATAGTAGTGGTGGCTAATCTGTCGCCAACGTTCCTGCATCTCGATGGGCCAGCTACCGAATAGCTCGGTCTGCTCGAAAGCGACACGCGGATGATACATATCGGGAGAAGAGATATCCGCTACGAGGGCTATCTCTCGGCACAGCTCTACCAGCTTTGCAATGGTATTCTCGCCCCCAGCTATGCTCTGCACGGGCATGCTCTGCCAATGCTTTTGTTTACCGTGGGGGAGACGTAGGTAGCCTTCCTCGCCCTCGATCGTTAGGAGGATGCCCGCCCGTAAAAGTTCGGGGTAATCCTGTCCGAAGAGCTGCTGTGCCCTAGCTCTAGTGATGCAGGGGTAGGTCAGGAGCAGAGCACTACGCACCTCTGGGAAGTGCTGACACCAGTAGTCTATGCCTAGGGGCATGGCGGGCGAGAAGTGTCCGAGTAGACCTGATATCTGGTAGCGAGGTATCTCCCAAATGCGGAAGAACCCTAGGACGTGGTCTATGCGGAAGGCTTTGAAGTACGAGGACATACGCGAGAAGCGGTTACGCCACCAGCGCAAGTCATCCTGATACATACGCTCCCAATTGTAAGTCGGGAAGCCCCAGTTTTGACCATCTATAGCGAAAGCATCGGGAGGCGCCCCAGCACTACGGTCTGTATGGAAGAGCCCTGGTTCGGCCCACACCTCTACGCTGTGAGGGGCGACACCTATAGGGAGGTCCCCCTTGAGGAGTACTCCGTGGTCGGCAGCATACTGGCAGGTATGTGTCAGCTGCTGGTGCAGGATATACTGTACGTAGAGGTGGTAGTAAGTGTCGTTGCGCTGGTCATCGTGCTCTACGAAGCTCAATAGCTCTTTGTGGGTATATCGGCTGTACTTACCCCACTCAGAGAAGTGCGCACGCGGATTACGGTCGCGCAGAATGCAGAACGCTGCATAGGGGATAAGCCAAGTCTTATTGAGCTGAAAAAAGTTTCGGAAGGGTTTCCGCTTGATCTCGGCAGCGCCCCAATCCGAATAATGCTGGTGTAGATAGGCCTCCTTCAGGGCCATGACCTCAGGATAGGCTAGGCTTGCTTGCTTGCGTAGCTTTTTGGCCTCAGTCTCCATAGCACGTTGCTTTTTGCTATCCTTGAGTGGGCTGAGGGCTGATAGATCAGCATATATAGGGTGTATGGCATCTACAGATATAGCGTTGTAGGGATAAGAGTCTCGCCAATCTCTGTAGAAGGTAGTGTCGTTGATAGGGAGTAGCTG
>JAXFXP010000005.1:0-5150 GCA_034091595.1 Porphyromonas sp. | reverse complement strand
CTCGTTTGCGTCTGCAAAGGTAATACATATTTCCCTTTCCCTCCAAATACTAACAAGAAAAAGTTGCACACGCTAAGGCCCGAGTTGCACTTACTAGACCGATTTACGAGGGACTTACAAGGACGAAAGTTTTTTTTTTCTAGACGAGCATAAAGGCGAAGACCGAGAGCAAGACACAGCAGCCGTAAGACGAAGCAAAGGCTAGCGCCTCAAGCCCTAGCGGGGCGAGAATGCGCTAGCCTTATATATCACTTGACTACACCTGTACTTACTCGAAGTCCTCTGCCGTAAAGAGAGTGGACTTCAGGTCTCGTTCAATTGATGCCTTAAACTCACTGATTTACCTGAGGCCAGGTGTCCGTCTCTTCGATGCGCTCGAACTGACTCGTCCAATTCTTTTGTTCGTACTGCGCTCTTGTCCCCACAGGAACGTAGAGTAGAGGCTTAGCGCCGTAGGCTGAACCTGCCCAAAAGGGAAGGTCATAATAGGGTAGGTACTTGGGCGCTGTCGCTTTGCTATATACCGCACGGAAGTTTATACGCTCTTGAGTATTCTTCAGAAATGCACGTCCGCCTATCTCCGCAGCACCCTCAATAATCAAATCGCCCTCAAAACCGGAGCAACCGAAGAAGGCGTTGCTCCCTATACTCGTTACGCTCTGCGGAATAACAAGCGTGCCCGTGAAACCTGTGCAGACTGAGAAGGCGCCGTAATCTATACGCCTCACACTCTGCGGAATAACAAGCGTGCCCGTGAAACCTCTGCAACCAGAGAAGGCGAAGCTCCCTATACTCGTTACGCTCTGTGGAATAACAAGCGTGCCCGTGAGACCTGTGCAATCCTTGAAGGCGTTGCCCCCTATACTCGTCACACTCTGCGGGATACTAATGCGTTGAATCCTTGAGCCAGAGAAACAGCTTTCTGGTATCACCCTCAAGCCATTCGGAAGCTTAACCTCCTCAAACTTGCTGGCTGCGAACGCTCTAATGGGCAATTCGGTCATCGATAGCGCACTAAGGTCTAGAATCTTAATCTTATCACTATTCTTCTTTAGGAACTCAAAGTCTGCGACAGAGAGCGTACCCGAGGTTAGTTTAAGTTCATAAGGCAGGTTACCACCGAGCTGTGCCTCTAGGCTACCTGGCGTTACGGCATAGGTGTTGCTTGCGCCCTTCTGAGCGATAGTAATAGTCTTGGTGACAACGCCATTAACCTTGAGCTTGACGACTGCCGAGCGCAGCGTAGACTGGGGATTCTCTTGTACCGTGAAGCGCAACCTTTCGTCGCGAATCGTCAGCGCACGCAGTGTCTCGTAGCTAATCCACGAGGTAGCCTCACTTGGTATCTCTACCGTGTACTGGCTATTGGCACGCACAGGGATCTCGAGGGTAGCCCCCGACTTATCCGCCAGATAGCTATCCGAAGAGGTTGTCAGTATACCCTGATATAGCGCTAGGGCATACATCTTGGTATAACCACGTCCATCGGCAAGGAAAACAATTACCTCGGTATCGACTACAGTGCTAGGCATCGTAACCTTGATCACCCCGCCGTTGGTATCGTGGCGGAAGAGCTTAGCACGTACGCCATCCTGCCCGATGACCTTAATCTGTACATCTGAGGTAATACCCGTAGTAGCGTAGGGAATCTCGTAGGTCTGATTGGGGAATACGGCGTAATCCTCAGTGTTGGTAAACCTCAGCGACATCTCTTGATACAGAGGGAGCGTCAAAGTCTGTGTGCCATCAGCCAAGGTAAAGATGACATTCGTACCCTCTACCCGTACAGCTTGGAAGGCATTTGCCCCCGTAGCTCCTTGATCGCCACGAGCCTTGACGTTGAGGTTCTGCCAAGTCAGGCCGTTGTCGTAAGATACGTACCAATACTCATTCTCGATTTTGAGCTGGGGCGTTACGCCATCACGGCCAGGTGCGCCATCCTGCCCATCACGGCCGGGTGCGCCATCCTGCCCATCGCGACCAGGTGCGCCGTCAGCTCCATTCACACCATCGCGGCCAGGTGCACCGGGTGCGCCATCCTGCCCATCACGTCCAGGTGCACCAGGTGCGCCATCCTGTCCATCACGGCCAGGTGCGCCGTCAACTCCGTTCACGCCATCACGCCCATCAGTGCCTTGGGCCTTGACTTTTTGCCCCTGCGCATCGGTGAGCCACTCGCCATTGAGTGTCCAGTAATAGATACCGCCCTCTTGGCGTACCCCTATCACTGGGCTGACACCATCACGCCCATTCGTACCATTCACTCCATCACGTCCGTTGGCTCCGTTCTGTCCGTCACGTCCATTCGTGCCGTTGGTACCGTGGTAGATAGTGATCGGATTGGACTTCGTAAAGCTAATACGATAGCCCGAGCGATCACCCTCGGTGATAGGCTCTACCTTGGTAACATAATCCTTATTCTCCAAGGCTGTTACCAGCGTGCGAATAGCCACAATATCGCTATTCAAGGCTTTTACTTGCTCTTCGAGCTTCGAGACACGACCCTCGACATTCGTTACACGGCCAGAGAGTGCCGAGTCGTCGTACTTGGAGCAACTACTTACCGCTAAGCCCGCAAGCACTAGCGGCAGAAAAAGTAAGTTCTTCTTCATAGAGTTCGACTAATTATGATTATGATATATTAGGAATAGATGAACAAACAAAACGACACGGCAGGGCATCCACACTAGGATACCCTGCCGTGTCGTCTAAACACTGCGAGCGAAAGTATAGGGGATTATTTACCCCCCCCCCGTAACATTATTTTACACTCTATTGATAGCATAATGTTTTTGCTAGTTACTCGTTATGTAGCAAAGATAAACACTTTTTACTATCCAAACAATAGGGGCGGTTACTTGCTCCCGAAAGGCTCTGCAAGGCCTAGTTTCGGACAGCGGAGCTCTCGCTAGAGACTATTGCATAATACGGTTCTCACTTCGTTATTGCGACATTAGCTTCGCTTTCTCTTCGTGCTCGTGGTCAGTCGATTACAGACTCTAGCGAGCAAACGATTGATTGCCTAATAGGGAAACAAATGGCCGCCTAATAGGCAAGCGATCGGCGACCTATTAGGCGGGCAAGTCGTCCCCTATTAGGGGAGTAATCAGCGAAAGCGCATCAGAGCGTGCGGAAGTCTGTACGGCGGTTGAGCGAATCGGCAATAGCCTGTTCTTTTTGAGGTAGTGTAGCAATGAAGTCTCGGCTTAGTATTTGCCCCTCGCTGAGGAAAGAGTATTGCTCGGCCGTACGACGACTAACAATATAAGGTTCGTTCATTCCTGCCCCTCTAGCCTCCAAACGCTCGGGAGTAATCCCTTGCTCTATTAAATACGAGCGCACACGCTCGGCACGCCGCCAAGAGAGACGACGGTTGTACTCAGCAGAACCCATGCGATCGCTATGGGCAGTAATAGCAATGCGAACCTCAGGGCTATGCCGAAGTATCCGCAATAGTTCCTGCAGAGCCCCTTGGCTCACTGGTAGTATCTCATCACTGTCGAAAGCATAGTGCAATTGCCTGAGCACCTCAGGGACACTGCGCTTAGCTAAGCGAAAGTCTATCTGGAAAGTCGCCAGACTATCTTGGGGTAGGACTCGCAGCTCGGCATATTGGCTTAGATAACCCTCCTTAGAAACATGTAGGATATACTCGTTATTTGGCTCAATGGGGCACTGGAAGGCTCCATCACTACGGGTGGTCAACGAACGCTCGCCCTCGTCGCCATAGCGCGAGACAATACGCACCAGTGCCCCAGCTAAGCCATAGTCTTCACGGTCTAATACCAGGCCATCTATAAGCACCTCATTAGCCATCTGACGATACTCGTACAAATGAGGACGCCCCCTACTATCTCCACGGCTAGAAGCAATAATCCCCCGACTACGATAGTCTACCCGTAAGCTGGAGGAGTGGCTCTGATGGAGATCTGGGGCAATGCTCCATTCGTCAGCTGGGCTATTCAGCGGAGCAGGTAAATGCTCCACCTGCCAGCGATTATCAGGCTTTAGTATAGCCTTGTATAGATCATAGCCCCCAAGCCCCCAATGTCCATCGCTAGCAAAGTACAGACAACTATCCCCCAAAGCGTAAGGGAAAGCCTCATCCCCCAAAGTGTTAATCTCCTGAGGCAAGCGAATAGGTCTCTGAGGATGGCCTTTCGTCAGCTCTACATAATATAGGTCATCCCCACTCAAGCTATCGGTTCGTGCAGTAAAATAGAGTCTAGTACCAGAAGCATTGATACTCGGATGCCGTGCATCTACAGGCAGTAGGCCCTCGACATCTAAAGGCTGCACCTGCCCCCAGCCCCCAACACTGAGGCGAGAAAGCGACACAAGACGACTACCTTTGGCCCCTAACTGACGTAGATAATACCGCTGTCCATTGAGGGCAAAGGTACCCCCCTCGTAGCCCATATCCTTATCAGAATAAAAGCCTAAAGTATCGGCATGCCCACCCCACTTGCCCTCGGGCGTGCGTAGGACTTGGTAGAGCCGCTCGGGAGCCTCGCCCGTACGGTCCAGCCGCTTGGTCCGACCACGACGGCTGGTGAATAGAAGACTCGTCCCACTAGGATGAATAGCAGGAGCATAATCACTAGCCGTACTCTGCAAGGCTGTGAGTAACTGTATATGATAGCTGCTATCACTAGGAAGCGATGCCAGGCTATCTAAGCCCCGTAGTGCCCACCTGGCCTGCTCGGCATAGCCAGCCCGAGTAAGCGAGCGCTGATAGTAGGTACGTGCCTCTGCATAGCGCCCACTAGCCTGTAGGCAGTAGCCAAGACGATAGTATAGTGCCGTCTCGGTAGAGCCATATCGCTCAGCTTGCTGATAATAGTAGAGAGCTCGCGATAGGTGGCGTAGTCGACGATAACACTCGGCTGTACGGTATGCGTAGTGTGCCCGCAGTGGCCTCAGGCTAGGCTTAGTCCTGCGGTAGAGCTTTTGGTAGCGCTCGGCGGCATCGTAGTAGGCCGCAAGGGCCTCGCTTCGCTTTGCTCGTCGATGTCCTGTAGAGCAGGAGCCACAGACTAGTAGCAGGCAGGAAGCCACTATCGTGAATATATACCGCATACGCATAGCAAAAGCAGGTCCTCTAGCCCCCTAAAGGTCGTATCCTAGCGTATATTGATAAGCTTATGCAT
>JAXFXP010000004.1:0-10977 GCA_034091595.1 Porphyromonas sp. | reverse complement strand
CGCTTGTATTTTGATGCGGTTGCCCTGGGTATGTCTATGAAAGTATCTAAGACCTGGGTCGAGTACGTTATATTCGCAGTCTTTCGTCTGTTTACTTACGGTGTAGCGCTATTGCTACTGTGTATTCTTGGCTTCATTATCTACAATGGCTTGGGCGTAATGTCTTGGGAGTTTCTCACCGAGGCTCCGAGTGAGGGGATGAACGGTGGTGGTATCTTCCCTGCTATTGTCGGTACCTTTTATCTCGTCGTAGGGAGTATGCTGTTTGCATTCCCCATAGGGGTTATGTCGGCCATCTATACGACAGAGTACGCAGGGCAGGGCTGGTTGCTTAGTCTCATACGTGTTATGACCAACAACTTGGCCAGCATCCCCTCGATCGTCTTTGGGCTATTTGGGATGGCGCTCTTTGTGCATACCCTAGGCTTTGGCGATTCTCTCCTAGCGGGCTCTCTGACGCTTGGTTTGCTGTCCTTGCCTCTGATAATACGTACGACGGAGGAGGCCCTCAGAGCGGTGCCTGATAGCTATCGTATAGGGAGCTATGCTCTAGGAGCAGGTAAGCTGGAGACAGTGCTACGTGTTGTCCTCCCTGCGGCGATGCCCAATATCCTGACAGGGCTCATACTATCGATCGGACGTGTGTCTGGCGAGACGGCTCCGATACTCTTCACGGTAGCGGCTTACTTCCTCCCCAACCTCCCTGAGAGCATATATGACCAGGCCATGGCATTGCCTTATCATCTCTACGTTATAGCCACGAGTGGTACCGACCTAGAGGCAACGCGTCCGATGGCTTATGGTACAGCTTTGGTCCTAATTATTATCGTTCTAACTATGAACTTACTCGCAAACTTCTTGCGTAGCCGTCTAGGCAAGAATAATCCTAATAAACTCTAAACGCATATGATCCAAGCACAAGGGATAAACTTCTATTACGGAGATTACCAGGCGCTCTCGGATATCTCCATGGATATCGACCAGGGCACCGTAACGGCACTTATCGGGCCATCGGGCTGTGGCAAGTCTACATTCTTGCGCCTATTCAATAGGATGAATGACCTTATTGAGGGCACTCGATTGGAGGGGAAGTGTCTGGTCGATGGGCGTGATATCTATGCTTCGGATAGAGATATCAATGAGCTTCGGCTAGCCGTCGGGATGGTTTTTCAGAAGCCTAACCCTTTCCCCAAGTCGATCTTTGAGAATGTAGCCTACGGACTACGTGTAAACAATATGGGCGATAAACACTTTATCCGAGCTCGAGTAGAGGAATCTCTGCGGCGTGCTGCCCTCTGGGAGGAGGTCAAGGATAAACTAGATAAGTCTGCCTATGAGCTCTCTGGAGGTCAGCAGCAAAGGCTGTGCATAGCTCGTGCACTGGCGGTAGCCCCTAGGGTCCTGCTGATGGATGAGCCAGCCTCAGCCCTAGACCCCATATCGACGGGCAAGATAGAGGAGCTGATACACGAGCTGAGAGGAGAGTACACAATCCTCATAGTAACACATAATATGCAGCAGGCCGCACGTGTGAGTGATAAGACGGCATTCTTTATGCACGGCAGGCTAGTCGAGTACAACAATACCAAGGAGATGTTCCTATCTCCGAGGGAAGAGCTGACGCAGAACTATCTGACCGGGCGCTTCGGATAGGGGGAGTATCGCTACGATAAATGATAAAATACAAGGAACTATGAAGCATATAGATAAAGAGATACAGAAGTTGTCAAACGAGCTCGGTAGTATGTGGCTCTTGGTGCTATCTCAGCTGGAGAAAGCTCAGCAGAGCTACCTGGCCAATGATATGGCTTTGGCGCGTGAGGTCATCGAGCGCGAGAACTATGTAGACGCCTATGAGCTGCAGATAGACCGAGCCTCGGAAAACCATATAGCCCTCTATAGCCCTGTAGCGATAGACCTAAGACAGATACTAGCCCTGATGTCTATCTCGCGCACGCTAGAGCGCATAGGGGATTTCGCTGCGGGCATTGCTCTGCACGTCATCTCTCGTGATTGCGAGGACATACCGCTGGCACAGCAGGAGGAGCTAGGCGTGGCACAGATGATGAGCAAGTGCTACGAGATGCTGGGCACCTGCTATCAGGTTTATACGAGTGGCAATACGCTAGTAGCATCTGGGATAATAGAGATGGATCAGGCTGTGCATAGCCTATACAATGAGGCTCCCAAAACCCTCACGAGCTATCTGACACAGCAGCCCCAGCACATATACTGTGGGATGAAGCTACTGCTACTCATCCGCAAGCTAGAGCGTATAGGCAACCACTGCTGCAATATCGTCGAGGACCTTGTATTCTACCTAGATGCCAAAGTCCTCAAACATAGCCATCAAGCAGAGGGGAAACGATAATTCTAGTAACTTTGCGTCTATAATTATAGCAAAAGTCTCTCCGCTGTATGCAGCACTGAGGCGAGAATACCAGATATGAGTGCGACAATACTGATTGTAGACGACGACCCGAGTATCGTAGAGATACTCTCGTTTAACCTAAAACACGAGGGCTTCGAGGTGCTGAGTGCTTCCTCTGCAGAGGAGGGCTTAGTCTGCCTAGAGAGCCATAGAGTAGACCTTATTTTGCTGGATGTGATGATGGCAGGGATGTCTGGCTATAGGATGGCCGAGAGCCTGCGCCAGCGTAAGGTCAGTACGCCCATTATCTTCACTACGGCACGCACTACAGAGAACGATATGTTGACGGGCTTCTCTGTCGGAGGGGATGACTATATCGCTAAGCCTTTCTCGCTCAAAGAGGTTACAGCTCGCTGTCGTGCAGTCCTCAAACGAAGTATCCCCGAGACCAAGCAGGCAGAGCAAGAGGAGGTCCTACGCATTAGGGATTTGGAGATTAACACCGAGACACGCGAGGTATGCCTCGATGGTGAGAGCCTAGGCCTGACCAAAAAAGAGACAGAGCTGCTGATTTATCTGGTGACGCATCCCAACCGCACCTTCTCTCGCTCAGACCTCATAGAGGCGCTGTGGCGAGAGACGCCCTATATTACAGAGCGTACAGTGGATGTGCACATCGCACGTCTACGCAAGAAGCTGACCGAGCCCTACGCTGCCTGCATCGTTAATCGCTTGGGCTATGGTTATAAGTTTGTACCCCCTGCACTATGAGCACCAATTATAGGCAGAGGGTTTTCTTGTATTTTGCATTCGCTTTTGTAGTCTTTGCCATAGCGGCTATAGCGATAGAGCAGCACCGCCAAGCTCATCAGAGGCGTCAAGCCCTGAGTACACAGCTAGGGGGGTACATCTCTATGATTGAGCGGGCGAGGCCCTCAGATAGCGAGCTGTATAGTCCGGAGGTGCTGAGGGCCTTAGTGCCCCTATTCCCAGACTCTATACGTATCAGTATCCTCAGTGCTGATGGGCATGTACTCTACGATAATGCTATTGCCGATATCTCTCATCTAGAGTCGCACAGTGCGCGCCCCGAGATAAACGCAGCACGTCAGCAGGGCGAGGGGCAAGACATACGCACCTCCAAGAGCAATGGCCTGCCTTATTTCTATCTAGCCCGCAAGGTACAGGACCACTACATCCGCTTGGCATTGCCATACAACCAAGCGACACAGTCAGAGCTACAGACTGATAGAGTTTTTGTCTATTGGATGCTGGTATGGCTCCTGCTGATGCTGGCTATCGTCTCGTGGGTCTCGGGCCACCTGGCCAAAGCCATACAGCGGCTGCGTAGCCTAGCCCTGCAGCAGGTGGGGGATGCTGTAGATATACCTCTACCGAAGGATGAGCTGGGCGAGATCAGCCAGCAGATAATAACGAATTATCAGACCCTGCACAGGCAGGCTGAGCGCATCGAGCAGGAGCGCGAGCGCCTCCTGCAGCACATACTGCACCTCCCAGAGGGTATAGGTTTCTTCGACAAAGAGGGGAGAGTCTTACTATTCAATGCTCCGTTTTTGCAGTATCTGAGTAGTATTAGTGGTCAAGTCTCTAGTAGCCCTGAAGCTTTGCTAGAGGCTGAGCCCTTCGGGCGTATGAGGGCTTTCGTCAGACAATCCCAAGAGCCACACTATCAGGAGCAGATACAGATACATGCCAAGACTTTCGAGCTACGTATCAGCCGTTTCCCCGACGAGGGCTATGAGATGATTCTACAGGATGTTACCGAGCAAGAGCATACCCGAGTCCTTAAGCGAGAGCTAACCAGCAATATATCGCACGAGCTACGCACCCCAGTTACAAGTATTAGGGGCTATCTAGAGACTTGTCTGACGGCCCAAGATATGCCCGAGGAGCTACGTAGACGTTTCATAGAGCAGGCCCACACACAGGCGCTACTGCTGTCAGATCTCATTAGAGATATTAGTTTGCTGAGCCATATCGACGAGGGCCGAGAGCACTTCGTATTAGAGGAGATACACTTCGAGGATATTAAGCAAACCCTGCTTCGCGAGTTTGCAGAGACGATGGCACAACAGAGCTTGCGCTTCATCTGGGATATCCCGTCAGAGCAGTATATATATGCCAATAGACATCTGCTGTATGCTATCTTCCGCAACTTACTAGAGAATACACTGCGCTATGCTGGTGTAGGGGTTGACTTCGTGGTGCGGCTATACCATCAAGATGAGCATTACTATTTCTTCTCTGTATATGATACAGGGGTGGGGATTGGCGAAGCATACTTGGCTCGTATATTCGAGCGCTTCTATCGCTGCTCCGAGGGGCGCACGCGCGATACAGGCGGTACCGGGTTGGGCCTATCGATAGTCAAGAACGCAGTACTCTTCCACAAGGGAGATATCAGCGTCAGCAATAGGGCCGGACAAAGGGGGGTAGAGTTCTTGTTTAGGATAGCCCGCCTAGCGTCTAAATAAAGGCACCTTATCTAGGGGCTTCGGGAGACCCGCTCCCAGAGTGGGCTGTGGCGACCTAATAGGCAGTGCTTCGACAATGTTTCGTATCTTTGCAGTAACTAAGAATACACTAAGCAACAGGAGATTATGGCAACAGCAACAATTAAGCAAGAGAAGACTATTAGTCTAGATATTACGGACTGGGAGGCTCTAGAAAGCATTGCCAAAGCCCACAAGAAGAGCGTAAACAAGTACCTAGAGATGCTTATCAAGGGGGCTATTGCAGAGGAGCAGGAGCTACCTATCGTCCAGTCCCAAGAAGAGTTTGAGCGAGATCTAGATCGTGCTTTAGCCGAAATTGCACAAGGAGAGTATGCTTTTAGAGGAACGTTTGAGGAGCTAAAAGAAAGGTACGATGCAATACGATATAGTGCTCTCTAAACTTGCAGGGGAAGGACTGGAAAGACTTGCAAAGAGCGAACCTCGAGCCTACGACAAAGCAATGACTTTGTTGCAGCAAATAAAGTCGACTCCCTATCAGGGACTTGGTAAGCCCGAACAACTCAGAGGGAACTATTCTGGCTGTTGGTCAAGGCGCATTACAGACCGACACAGACTAGTCTACAAGGTCGAAGAAGAGCAAGTAGTGGTATTGATCCTAAAAGCCTACGGGCACTACGACGACAAATAGAGGTATTGGATAGAACATTAGCCCCCGACACTCACTGAGTGTCGGGGGCTAAGTGCATATAAGGGAGGCTTTACTTCTTGCCCTTCTGGCAGCAACTGGCCTTGCTAGCCTTGTCGCCACTCTTGCTGGCCTTCTTGTCGCAGGCCTTTTTCTCCTGCTTGTCCTTGGCCTTCATATCCTTTTTGCCAGCTGCACTACAGCAAGACTTGCCCTGTTTGTCTGCGGCCTTCTGTTCGGTCTTGGCCTTGTCGGCCTTAGGTTTGTCCTGCGCTGTAGCTACAGCACTTAGCCCACAGGCTAGTGCCATCATCATTATAAGCTTCTTCATAGCTGTTGTCTTTTTAAATTCTTGTTGTTATACCTTGAACTCTTGTGCTCAACATATAGGCATAACGGAGACATTGTGCGTCGTATTATGTGTATGCGTAGAATTTATTTACTATCTCGTCTCCTAGGCTTTGGTGAGGCTTGTTACTCTGAGGAAGCGACGGCGTAGCAAGAGCCCTAATAAGAGTAGACCGATAGGGAAGGCACTCCAGATAGCCGTGAGCTGTAGACCGTGATCCTCGATGCCGAGGCAAAAGCCAAAGGTGTAGGCGAGGCTGGGCTCTAGCACTAGATGCGTCAGCGAGGCATATATGGCTAGGTGCGTAACATCCTCCATGCCACGCAGGGCATTGGCGTATAGCACTTGTATAGCGTCTCCGAGCTGATAGAGTATGACGGGTATTAGGGCGATAGCTGTCATCTCTACGATGGCCTTTTCGTCCGTAAAAAGATAGCCGATGATATCTTTGCTTAGAAACATGATGCTCATCGCCAGACAAGCTGCGGCGATGCATAGACGGAGGGCCGCCGAGGTGATACGCCGAGCCTCGTCGAGCTGTCCGAGGGTACGGTACTTGCTCACCAGGATGGTTGTCGCTGCCCCGAGCCCGTAGTAAATAAAGAAGCCAATAGTGGTAACGACACAGAGTATTTGATGTGTCGCTAGCGGTATCTTGCCCAGCTGAGTAACGAAGATGAGCGCTACCGTAAAGGAAGCCGTCTCGACACCCGAGTAGGTCCCTACGGGGATGCCGATTTTGAGGAGACGGCGGAGATTGCGAGGGCTCCAGTACATCGAGCAGAAGCCACGCACACTCATCCTAAACGCTTGTCCGTAAAAGAAATATATTATGACCAGCAGGAGTGTCAGCACGCGAGAGAAGAGCGTAGCGATACCTGCGCCCCAGAGCCCCCACTCGGGGAAACCTGCGACACCGTAGATAAGTAGCCAGTTGAATAGCACATTCACACCATTGGCCAGCACGATAGTCCACATCCCGACCGAGGTTTTGCCGATACCATCGAAGTACTGTTTGAGGGCGTTGAAGGCCATAAATAGCAAGAACGACAAGAGCTGTAGCAGGTAATAAGGGCGTGCTATAGGGGCCAGCTCTGGCGGTAGGTTGAAGAGATCCAATCTGAAGTACAGCGCCCCCATTACGACGGAGGAGATAAGGGCAAGACCTAGATTTAGGGCGAGACTATGGCGTAGTAGTGCCCCTGCTTTGTGGGCTCGGCGCTGCGTCCAAGCCGTTGTTACTAGTGGGGTAAGTCCGTAGGCGAAGCCGATACCGAGGACGTAGACGAGGGCAAAGAGATTATTTACGAAAGAGGCTGCTGCGAAGTGGTCGGTATGGTAACGCCCCACCATCATATTATCGACGAAGCTGACGAGTATCACCCCGACTTGTCCGAGTATAATGGGCGTGCCTATTGTGAGCAGCTCTCGATAGGGGGCTTTCTGAAGGCTAGGCTTGTCGTTATCCTTAGTGCTGCCCAGAGGTTCTAAGGGCTTGTTTTGGGGGAGAGCTGTCCTGTTTCTCTTGTCGTCTGTGGCTATTGTCTGTCGTCTGTCGTCTATCTGTGGCATGGTCTAGGGTATGTCTGTAGTTTAGTAAGTCGCTACAGAGGCTAATTGTTTAGTCTATACTGTTGTACCCTCAGGAGTAAGACGAGCCAGTGGATACCCCAGAGCAGGCATTTGTATATTTCATAACAAGCTGTATCTTTATAGCTGAGATGCTGGGGCTTATCCTCTCCGAGCACTTGTGTCGCTAGCAGTAGGCCCCGCTCTCACAGTCATATAAATCCCTCTTGTCTTTTAGGGTTTCACCTAGAGGATAGAGACTCAGTATCAGAAACAGCTAAATATCAGAGCCATGTCAAAGTGTAAACGATTCATTCTGACAATAGGAGCTATGGCGACGGCTTGCTTGGTGGGGACTCCTGCCTATGCCGATGTCGTACCGAGTACTATCAGTCAGCAACGGACCGACGAAGTACGCGGTCGCGTCCTAGATGCGCAGGGACTGCCCATCATCGGAGCCTCAATTAAAATCAAGGGAACAAACAGAGGAGCCAGTACAGATCTAGATGGCAACTTCCGCCTGACAGACCTGCCTGCAGGTGCTACGCTCGTGGTCAGCTCTATAGGCTACGTCAGCCAAGAGATACGGGTGGCGGGGCGAGAGATGAGCATCACCCTAGTCGAGGACAGCAAGCAGCTAGATCAGGTAGTGGTAACAGCTCTCGGCATCAAGCGTGAGCGCAAGGCCATAGGCTACGCCATGCAGGAGGTCAAGGGGAGCGAGCTGCTACAGGCACGTGAGCAGAACGTCGCCAATGCCCTCTCGGGGAAGGTCTCGGGGCTTCAAGTAATACGTTCGGGTAATGGCCCAGGTAGCTCCTCGAAGATACAGCTACGTGGTAGCAACTCGGTAACAGGTCTCAATCAGCCCCTCATCGTCGTCGATGGTGTGCCTATGGAGAACTTCACGGGTGCGGGCAATAACGACTTCTGGAACCCCACTGCCGATATGGGCAATGGTATTGCCGATATCAATGCCGAGGATATTGCCTCGATGTCCGTCCTCAAGGGTGCCTCTGCAGCAGCCCTCTATGGCTCTCGTGCAGGTAATGGGGTCGTGCTGATAACGACCAAGAGCGGACGCAAGAATGATGGGCTAGGGCTGACGATATCCTCGACCGTAGCCCTAGAGACAATCTTTATGACACCTCGTATGCAGGATAGCTTCGGTCAGGGCGAGAATGGTGCCTATGATGCACAGCTAGGGCTTAGCTGGGGTAGCCGCATCGAGGGGCAGGAGTACACACGTTGGGATGGTCAGAAGGTGCGTATGAGTGCCTTCGATAACGTGTCGAACTACTTCCGCTCGGGGCTAAACCTTACGGAGAATATCTCCTTCTCTCAGCAGTTTGGACGCACCTCTATCTATACCTCTCTGACGCGCATGGATGACCGCAGTAAGATACCAGGTGCCAAGCAGGGGCGTACCAACCTTACGGCTAGAGCGACCAGCGCCTTTGGCAAGGACGAGCGCTGGACACTCGACACCAAGATACAGTACATCAATACCCGCACCAATAATAGGCCTATCAGCGGTAACAACCACTCTAATAGCTTCTTCGCCATGTATCTGCTCCCAAGGTCTCTGGATATACGAGACTTTGCCTCGAGAGTTAATCCGAATACAGGCAAGATGCTATGGTTTGGCTCTAGTCAGCAGATTAACCCCTACTGGATGGAGCGTTACAAGCTCAACGAAGATGAGCGTGACCGCTTCCTCATCAGCGCGGCACTCAAGTACAAGTTTACCGATTGGCTCAATGCCGAGCTACGTGGGGGCTCAGACATGTACTATACCAGCATAGAGCATAAGACCTATAGTGGTAGCCCACTCAATAATAGCTATTACACCAAGCAGGACCGTTTCTATGAGCATAATATGAGCTTCTTGCTCTCGGCGCAGCGAGATAACATCTTCGGACGCTGGGGCGGTAGCCTTACCTTCGGGGGCAATATGATGAGCCGCCAGTATCGGGGGCTGGGTACGAATGTGGCAACGCTTAATATACCAGACCTATTCGCTATCTCCAATGGTAAGGAGAATCCTAGCCCTGAGGAGGGTATCTCTCGCAAGAAGATCAACTCGCTCTATGGTACTGCGCAGATTAATTACGATGGCTTCCTCTTCGTAGACGCCACCTGGCGCAACGACTGGTCCTCGACGCTCTCGCCTGCCAATCGCTCGTTCTTTTATCCATCGTTGTCGGCCTCGTGGGTTATCAGCGAGATGCTCACTCGTAGCGGACGTGCTCTACCCTCATGGCTGACCTACGCCAAGCTACGTGCCTCGTATGCCGAGGTGGGTAATGACCTAGAGCCCTATCAGCTCTACAATACCTATCGTGTCAATCAGTCTCCCGATGGACGTACGATGGTGGACCGGCAGAATATCCTCTTTGACGAGAATGTACGTAGCGAGCTTATCAAGAGCTGGGAAGTAGGGGCAGAGCTTCGCTTCTTGGGTGGACGCCTAGGGCTAGACCTATCGTGGTACAAGTCTAATGCTACGCGCCAGTTGCTCAACCTCCCTATGGACCCCATGGGTGGCTACGAGGCCCGCAAGATTAACGCTGGTAACATAGAGAATAGCGGTATCGAACTGATGCTCTCGGCCAGACCTATAGAGACCAAGGACTTCAGCTGGGACCTCAACCTAAACTTCTCGAATAACCGCAACCGCGTACTCTCGCTCTACGAGCAGGGCGATGATAAGATCTCGCTCTATAAGCTCGGAGGCTACGACAACCTCAATGTCTATGCTGTGGCTGGTGGCAACTATGGTGAGATCTGGGGCACGCGCTTCCTGCGTGTAGATGACCCGAGCTCCCCTTACCACGGCAAGCTACTACTCGACAGCAACGGCCTGCCACAGGCAACACCTGGGGAGCATAAGCTGGGCGATCAGCAGGCCAAGGCCCTGCTAGGCCTTAGCTCGAGCCTACAGTATAAGGGCTGGGGACTAAACTTCCTAGTCGATGCTCGTATCGGTGGGCATATATTCTCGGGGACACTACAGCGTATGCAGGCTAGTGGGACCTCGGATATGACCGTAGTCAATGGCGCTCGTGAGGATATGATCGTCGATGGCGTTATCGCTGATGGTAAGGCCTATAAGGTCAACGACCAAAAGGTAACAGTGCAGGAGTACTGGCAGCACGTGACCAGTCGAGGAAACCTCGGTATCGGTGAGCTGAACCTCTATGATGCTACCAACGTACGCCTGCGTACGCTCGGCCTGAGTTACACCTTCTCTAGAGAAAGCCTCCGCAAGACACCTATCCGTCAGCTCAAGCTAGGAGTGTCCTGCAATAACGTCTTGATGCTACGTAGCCACCTCAATGGTATCGACCCCGAGAGCGTATTCGCCACGAGCACTAATGCTACGGGCTTCGAGTACGGTAGCGCTCCGACCTCACGTACATTCCTCTTTAATGTAACTATCGGCTTCTAATCAATATAGGAATTAGGCTAGGGAGCACAGGGGATAAGCCCTGCCGTTCATAGCCTTGATGCCGAACATAACATA
>JAXFXP010000003.1:0-30912 GCA_034091595.1 Porphyromonas sp. | reverse complement strand
GTAGCACATCCCCGAAGACGCCACGGGCCGTAACCTCGGGGCCTGCGCCAGCTCCCTGTATGACTATGGGTAGTGCGCCATAGCTCTCTGTATAGATGGTGTAGCAGTTGTCGGCCTTGCTGAGGTTGCCCAGGGCGGAGTGGCGAGCTACTGGGCGCAGACCAGCCCGTAGTGTGGCTCGCTCTGTGCTGCTGTCCCAGATAACCTCACCGATGTAGCGTAGTACTTCGTCAGAGCCGCAGAGGGCAGCCCGCTCGGAGATATAGCTAGCGACCTCGTCTAGGCGGGGGAGAAAGTCCGCAAGTGGCAGCTCACGCAGAGCCTCGGGGACAAGACTCTCGACCTCTACGTCCTCTAGGTCTAGCTCGATGTCTAGCTCTCGGGCGAGGATAAGGACCTTGCGGGCGACGTCTAGCCCCGATAGGTCCTCGCGCGGATCGGGCTCGGCATAGCCACGGCTGATGGCCTCGTGCACAGCCTCGGTGAAGGGGATACCAGCGCTAAGACTATTGAATATAAAGCTAAGGCTGCCAGAGAAGACACCCGATATGCGTGTGATGTTGTCCCCTGAGAGATGCAGGAGGCGTATGTTGTCGATAAGCGGAAGCCCAGCGCCCACATTCGTTTCGTAGCGGTAGCTACAGCCATGTATCTGTAGAGCAGCACGTAGATCTCTATATAGAGGTAGGGGGAGGGTATTGGCTCGCTTGTTGGATGAGACTATATCGCAGCCATGAGCTACATAATAGGGGTAGAGCCGAGCTACCTCATCGCTAGCAGTATTGTCCACTACGATGACCCGCTCTAGGCGCTTAGCCTGGATGAAAGATACTATCTGACGGGGGATGTCTTCAGAGGGCGCTTGCGCATAGAGGCGTTCTTCCCAGTCCGTGCCTATCCCCTGAGGGTCGAGCAGCAAACGTTTGGAATTGGCTATGGCGAAGAGTCGTAGCGTAATGCCTCGGCTGAGGAGCAGGCGCTCAGTCTGTGCTAGTACCTGTAGTACGAAAGCTCGTCCGACAGAGCCATGGCCAAGGACGGCTAGATAGTAGGTGCGTGGATTGCTCATGAGATGGAGATGTCGTTTAGAAATAAGGAGCTAGCAATGTGCATAACTGTGGGTATTCCATCAGGAAGGCGTCGTGCCCGTGGATGGAATCTATGATGCCAAGGCTTACATTTTTCTTATAATGAGAGAGTTCTCTGTGTAGCGCTAGGGCGCAGCTGTGGGGGAAGAGCAAGTCAGTAGTTATCGATATAATGTGTATATCGCTCTCGATGCGTGCTAGCTCGGCTACACTGGGGGCGGCTGCGATACGTGCTGTTAGGTAGGTCATCACAGCGTAGGCCGAGAGGCGGAAGCGCTGGCGTAGCGTATCTCCGTGGTACTCTAGCCACGAGACGATGTCGTACTTATTCGGGTTGCGGGTAGAGCGCCCAGCGAAGCGCTCGTTGAGGCTCTCGGGTGTACGGTAGCATAGCATAGCATGGATGCGGGCATCCTCTATGGGCTGCGAGGAGTGCTTGATGATGCGCTCCTGCACGAGGGTCTGCGCTAGTAGCCAGTCGCTGCTACGGTAGTCGCAGGCTACGGGTATTAGTATAGAGGCTAACTTGGGGGCAAGTGCTGCTACAGTCCAGGCTATTCCACCGCCTAAGCTTGCCCCTATAATGGCGTATAGCCTATCTATGCCGAGTAGACGTAGTCCCTCTAGGAAGAGTCGGGCTACATCGCACACATCATAGCGCTCGGGGTCGTCAGTCTCTACTCCATCGTAAGCATTGCCAGGGATGTTGAAGGCCAATATCGTGTAGCGCTCTGTGTCTATGGTCTTACCACGGCCGATGAGTGTACCCCACCAGCCGTCCTCTGCCACGTGCGAGTTGCCTGTGAGGGCGTGGCATACTAGGACGATAGGGCCGCTGCCGAGGCGTGGCCCTGCGACTTCGTAGCTGAGTCGGATGTTATGGACCTCCTCGCCTCTATGCGTGCGGAGGTAGGGGATGTTTAGGTATTGTAAGTTCATAACATACTGAGACTATTGTATAATACAGCACTCGCTTCGTTATTTTCGACATTCGGGCTAGGTCATTTACGAGAGTAAACTCCCGTCGCCCTCAGTCTCAATGCCTTGCGATTGCCGCATTCTCCAAAGTCAAGCAAAATAACAAGCTGCGCTTGTCATTTTGGAGACCGTACAACGGTCTCATACTAGTAATAGTCCAGCGAGCCGAATGTTCGACCCGCTGGGTATAGAATAGCACGGACTCGGATATGTCCATTGATGGGCCTTAGGCTAGCGTCTGGAGCGCTTGGTCGAGGTCTGCGGTGATGTCCTCGATGTCCTCGATGCCGATAGATAGGCGGATTAGGTCGGGCGTTACTCCTGAGGCTAGCTGGGCATCGGCCGATAGCTGCTGGTGCGTCGTGCTGGCAGGGTGTATAGCTAGGCACTTGCTGTCGCCGAGGTTGGCTGCGATGATGAAGAGGCGCAGAGCGTCTGCCACCTGCTTGCCTGCCTCGAAGCCACCCTTGGGGCCGAAGGTTACGATACCCCCGAAGCCGTGTTTGAGCTGTGCTTTGGCAAGCGTGTGGTGTGGGCTAGTCTCTAGGCCAGGGTAGTTGACCCACTCTACGAGCGGATGTGCCTGTAGGAACTTGGCCACGGCTAGGGCGTTGCGGCTGATGGCCTCGTAGCGCAGCGTGAGCGTCTCTAGTGAGGCGAGTATTTGGTGGGCGCTAGTGGGCGAGATACAGGGGCCTAGGTCTCGTAGCCCCTCGAAGCGTAGGCGGAAGAGGAGAGCTGCTTGCCCAAAGGCCTCGCTAGCTATTACTCCGTGGTAGCCAGGGTGTGGCTCTACGAACTCGCTGAAGTGCCCATTAGACCAGTCGTAGTTCCCCGTGTCTACGATAGCACCGCCTAGGACAGTGCCGTTGCCACTGATATATTTCGTTAGTGAGTGGATAACGATGTCGGCGCCGTGCTCGGCAGGGCGGAGCGTTACGGGGGTAACCGTGTTGTCTACTACGAGGGGTAGGCGATGGCGATGCGCTACCTCGGCAAGGGCATCTAGGTTGATAAGGTCGAGCTTAGGGTTGCCGAGTGACTCAGTGTAGACGAGCTTGGTGTTAGGCAGAATGGCTGCCTCTACAGCAGCGCTGTCATTGGCCTCTACGAAGGTTGTATGGATGTTGTAGCGCCGTAGCGTTACGTTTAGCAGGTTGTAGGTCCCTCCGTACAGGCTTTGGCTGGCTACGATGTGGTCCCCTGGCTTTAGTAGGACTAGTAGTGTGGTGGCGATGGCGCTCGTACCACTGCTTGTTACTACAGCCCCGATACCACCCTCTAGGGCGGCTATGCGCTGCTCTAATACATCTATTGTGGGGTTATTGAGGCGCGAATAAATAAATCCAGCTTTAGCCCCTGCGAAGAGGGCAGCTGCGTTGTCGGACGAGCCGAAAGAATAGGCAGCTGTATTGTGTAGGGGGATAGCTATGCTACTGTGGTTGTCCGCAGGGCTGTAGCCGTGATGTAGGTTGCTGGTGGCGATTCTGTTTCCCATATATATTCTCTTCTGTTTATTGTTTCTTGTTCCTTTCTGAGTGCAAAGGTGTAGAGAATAGTCGAGCTCGACAAGCGTTTTGTATAATTAAGGAATGTATTCTGTTTTAGTCTGTATGTTTTATGTTTATTCGTATGTTTATTCTGTGTTTTCTTCTTCTTGTAGGATGTGTTGTTCTCTTGTAGTGTCCGGGGAAGTCGAGCTAAAAAGCAAACTAAATATATCGTATATAGGCTGTGTGAGAGAGCTCTATAAGGCTATATATGTACCTTTGTAAGGTCAAGATAAATCGATTCGTTATGAAACGCTGGATGAGTATATTAGTCTGTTTGCTTTATATTGCCTTGGGGGCACCCCTCTTGGCGCAGGCGGATGCCTCTTCTTTAGAGGGGCGGTGGTATCTCCGCTTCGAGTATGATGATGGTCCACGCGGGCACTCTGAAGACCTGTTCGCCCCTACGGAACGCTATGAACAAGTGGCTGAGGGTCGCTACTACTCTATTATTACTAGCTATAAGCCTGTAGTGCTGGAGCTGCAGCCTAGTGGTATCGCTGTCCTGCGTCTGACTGAGCTACGCGATGTGCGTAGCCTAGATGGGGCTGCGCAGATTGTGCAGCGTGTGCGTCATACCCGTACTTGGGCCCTGGAGCTAGGCTGGGCCCGTATCGGAGGGAAGGGGTTGCGCTTCAAGTTGCTCAAGGGGACGGATAGGTCGTCCCGCTACGGCTATCGTTTGACACGAGAGGGTGATGAGGAAATGCTGGTGGGAGGTCCAGGAGGTAGCTACCTGCCGGATGAGGAGCTGTTGGAGGGGTTGAAAGCTGACGAAGCCCCTTTCGTAAATAGACGCATAGAGGAGTTTGTTGGCAACCTCAATAGGATGAGCTTTCTGTCTCAGGGGACCGAAGACTTTACCTTGGACGGGCGTAAGACTTTCCGCTCTCCGAACGTAGAGGGCCCAGGGTTTATCTGGGAGACTAACTTAGTCCGCGCAAGCCGTAGCGCCGAGCGGGTCGCAGTGGAGCATAACTTGGTGACACTGGAGTATAGACTGATGGCAGGTAAGGCTGCAGCTATGTTGGCCGAGCATTATCAAGAGAGCATTGCGCCTTGGTCTGGGCGCAACGTTAACTACAGCCTAGAGATGGCTAAGGCGACGCTGGTAAAGCCTGGTGTAGCGAGTATTACAGCTACGTTGCAGTGGGAGGCAATGGACCTGCTGAAGGGGATACCCTATGGTACTTGCGAGGTCGTAGGTCGTCTACTGCTCTCTGCGCCTGATGAGGCCAAGTCGGCTTGGCATGCACAGTTTACTTTAGTCAAGCGTAATGAGCATGCAATGAGCATTAGTAATGATGCTGATTGGAAGTCTTTGGAGCGCTTGGGGCCTTTTGCGCTGGAGTAGCTAGCGAGGGTAGAGCTCTGTATCGCTTTAGGGGAGGGTGTGTCGACAGATTTGTTTCGGTACGTCCTCCCCTAATTATATATGTAATATAGGGGACCCTCCGAATTGCAAGCATACTACTCTCTCCTCTGTCGTGGGTATTAGCTCTGCTCGCACGTTGTACTCTAGCTAGGTATTTACGGCTGTCCCCTCTTCTCCTGCTCTGCGGAGACCTTCTCTCAGACGAGGGAATGGCGACCTACTAGGCGGACAAATGGCCGCCTAATAGGCAGACAAGTCGTCCCCTATTAGGGGACCAAGTGGACAGCTAGTAGGAGGCCAAAAGGCGACCTATTAGGCGGGTGCGGAATCAAAGGAATCGGAGAGATCTAGCACACCCAGAGGCAATAGAATAAAGGATGTCTATTAGTTCAGTCGCAAGTCTCGACCTACTGACAGCTCTACCTTATTAATGGGTCAGCCCAGACTGATTAGGTGCTTGGTTTTTGGTTTATTCTAGACAAAGTTTTATATTTACTGTGGCAAACCCCTCCTATGGAGAAGACAACCTCAAATTAGAACAATAGGAGACCGATCAGACATCACTAAAATATCACAAATATGAAACACTAGCTATAACTCTTCTTGCTGGGGGGCGTGGATTCTCTTGTAACCTCGTTCTCGTCTTGCGACAAGCCAGGGCCGCTTGTTTGTATGCTCAATCACTAGTGGAAGAGCCCGACACTTTCTGAAATGACGAAGGGGTTACCGAGAAAGAAATAAAAGTAGCCGCTTCGGTCATGACTAGCTGGGGCTGGGCCTAAGACTCCTGCCGTTTCTAAAGACAAGTCGTTCTGGGGGCCGTCCTCAGCTCAATCATAAAACCTCAATCACAATGGATAGTAAATACCTAATCTGCCTAGTACTCTTATTTGCCTTTGCGGTGTACCGCATATACAAATATCGGGGGCTAGAAGACGCTCAGCGTAAGCGCTATGGGCACCGATACCGAGCATTCATGTTCGTAGAGTGGGGCGTGATAATGTTAGCCCTTGCCTACTTGGTGATAAGCTGAGTCTAGTGTACGTCTGTGTCCCTGCTGACATACCTTAGGGGCTGTGCCGAAGTTTAGAGTTTCGGCACAGTCTCATACTGCTTTATCTAGAGCTCGCACTGTGGAAGAGTCGCTCTCGTGGTAGCATAGCTGGCGAGGGGGTTGGGCCACTTTCTCTACGAGGGCGAGTAGCTCGAGACCTTGCTCGCGGATATTGCGGTGGTGTATCTTCAGGACGTAGTCGATCAGTAGGTCAGTGGGCCAGGAAGCGAAGGGCAGTTTGCCTGCATTGGGGCAGGACTCTAGCTCGGGCATAGAGTCTCTGCCGCTATGCCAGCCTCTCGAGAGGCTTCGGCTAGGGTCCGATGACCTTGGCTGTAATAGTTGATGCCATGGCGGGCGAATACTTCGCTTGTGGCATAGTTGTCGGCTACGATAGCGCCGATAGTCTTGTTGCTTTCGGCCATAATTATCTAGTGTTAGTTGCTTGGCGACAAAGGTAGGCAAGCCCTTTGGGGATAGCTGTAATGACTAGCCGGGTGTCGGACCAAAACCTTCGTCTTTGTCTAGGGGTTGTATCTAAGTATGCTAGGGTTTGGATAGCCCTGAGCTTATACAATAACAATGAGACACAAGATGAAAAAGGACTATCAAGGAAAACGTGCTATCATCATAGGGGCGTCCTCGGGGATCGGTCAGCAATTGGCCCGATTGCTGCTCCGTGATGGCTGGCAGGTGGGCTTAGCAGCCCGTCGCCAGGCTCCGCTAGAGCAGTTGCAGCAGGAGTTCCCCGATCAGGTCGTATGCGCTAGCATCGATGTTACCGACGCTAGTGCTCCCGAGTCGCTCGGGGGGCTGATAGAGGCTTTAGGCGGCATGGAGCTCTACCTCTATGCCTCGGGAGTAGGGAAGCAGAATATAGAGCTCAGCCCCGATATAGAGGAGCAGACAGTGCAGACCAACGGCTTAGGCTTTACCCGTATGGTCGGTGCGGCTTATCGTTACTTCGCAGAGCGGGGGCATGGGCATATAGCTGTTATTAGCTCGATTGCAGGTGTTAGAGGCTTGGGGCCTGCGCCTTCGTATTCGGCCACGAAGGCCTTCCAGAATATATACATAGAGGCATTAGAGCAGCAGAGCAACGCCCGTGGGCTAAGCATTCGCTTTACGGATATCCGCCCAGGTTTTATCGAGACGGACTTGCTCTCGGGTGAGCGTTATCCACATATGATGTCTGTAGAGCGGGCATCGCGCCTGATACTACAGGCTATATACAAGCAGAAGCATGTGGCTTATATAGATAGTCTATGGCATGCGGCAGTCTGGATGATGCGCTGTGTGCCTAGGATGATATGGCGACATATTAAGCTGAATAAGACTATTGGATAATACGGCACTCGCTTCGTTGTTTGCGACATTCGGGCTCGGTCATTTACACAAGTAAACTCCCTTCGCCCTCAGTCTTGACGCCTTCTCAGGCACGATTGCTAGCCTCGGCATAGCTGGAGTAAACTCCGCTCTGCTCTCGGCTTACGCAATCCTTGCGATTACCGCATTCTCCAAAGTCTAGCACAATGACAAGCCTCGGCTTGTCATTGTGGAGACCGTACAACGGTCTCTGAATAAGTAAAGTATAGAGAACACATAAATATGAATCCCAAGTTTAATCCCTTATTTACGCCTTATACCTTTAATAATGGTGTAACTATCCCCAATCGTCTGACGATAGCGCCCATGACACACTGGGCCTCGGACGCTCAGGGCCATGCAACGCCTAGTGAGTTAGCCTATATCGAGGCTCGCGCCTATGGCTTCGGCCTATTTATCAGTGCAGCTATCGCTGTGAGTCGTGAGGGTATTGCCTTTACGGGTCAGCCTGTAGCTTTCTCGGAGGGCGACCTCTCTAGCCTAGGTCGTATGGCTAAGGCCATGAAGAGCCAAGGATCACTGGCTATCGCTCAGCTGCAGCATGGTGGAGCAGCGGCCCTGACGGAGCTCAATGGGGGTATTGCCTATGCACCTAGCAAGCTCGAAGGGCAAGTGGTCGATACGGCTATTAAGGTAACAGCTACTACCGAGGCCCTTAGCTCCGAGGGTATAGAGTCGCTCATTGCTGACTTTGCCCGTGCTACGGAACTCGCTCTCAGGGCAGGCTTCGATGGCGTGGAGCTACATGGTGCCAATGGCTATCTACTGCAGCAGTTTTTCTCTGCCAAAACCAATAAGCGTGAGGATGCCTGGGGCGGTAGTCTAGAGAAGCGTATGGCCTTACCACTGGCTGTCGTGGATGCCGTGATGGCTGTCAGGGCTCGTTATGATCGTCCGGACTTTATCATCGGTTATCGCCTGACGCCCGAGGAGGCAGGGGCTGAGGGCTTGACCATGGGCCAGACCCTTAGTCTTATCAAGGTGCTCTCGACCAAGGGCCTACAGTACGTCCATATGTCGCTACAGGGCTATGCTAATAAGGCTCGTCGTGAGGCTGATACAGCCAAGACTCGTCTAGAGCTCGCCAAAGAGTGTCTTTCGGGTAGTGGAGTGGCACTTATCGGTGTCGGAGGACTTCGCACACCCGACCAAGCCCTGGAGGCTTACAATAGCCATACAGCAGACATAGTGGCCATAGGTCTCGGGGTGTTGGTTAATCCAGACTTTGTACGCCTTATCGAGCGAGGGGAGGAGCGCAAGGCGCGCAAGACCCCGAATATTTTCCGCAATGCAGCCTATCACCAGATACCGCAGCCTATGTGGGATGTGATGATGACCTTCGTCCCCAAGCCCGTCCTAGGCTTTGCTACTTTCGTCGGTAGGCTACTGGGTTGGCAGTAGAACATAGGTTTTAGCTGGCCTATGTGCCTATGTTGGAGCTGAGATATAAGAGCATCGAGGGCTAAACTCGATGCTCTTCTTCGTATGCCCACTGTGCCTAATAGGCCCTCGCTCTTGCACTTCCGATTGTATAGTAGCGAGGTGGTATGGCGGGCTTTTCGTATCTTTGTGGAAACTTGAGCGTATTGTGCTCGTATCATACAGAATAAGATAGACAGTGTATTATAGAGGTCAGATATATAAGGCGCTAGTAGGCGCTCTATTGTCCTGTGTGGCGCTGGTGGCGCAGGTGCCTAAGCGTTATCCAGCCTTCGAGGACTATGTGCGCAAGCACTACCGCGAGGCCATTCGGCAGATGGATAGACACGGTATCCCTGCCAGCATTACGATGGCACAGGGCCTCCTAGAGACAGGGGGAGGCAAGAGCAGCCTAGCCGTGGACTTTAATAACCACTTTGGTATCAAGTGCCATGCTGGCTGGACTGGGCGCAAGGCCTATAAGACCGATGATGCCCCCGATGAGTGTTTCCGAGGGTATAAGTCTTGGCAAGAGAGCTATGAGGACCATTCGCTTTTCCTCAAAAAGCCCCGCTATGCCAAGCTCTTTATGCTTCGCACCGATGATTACAAAGGCTGGGCATCAGGCCTGCAGCGTGCAGGCTATGCTACGAATAAGGGTTATGCCAATAAGCTCATTCAGATTATCGAGGCTTACGAGTTGTATGCCCTAGACCGCTCGTCGGAGCCCTTATGGATGCGTTCGGGCGAGGGGCGTAATGCGTCCAACCGCACGAGTAAGTCTAGTATTGGGCTGGAGGCTAAGGATAAGCCTCTACGCCCTGTATACAAGAGCTATGGTCTGCTCTATGTACTGGCGGACCCTAACGATACGCTGGAGCGTATTGCCAGGGAGACGGGTATATCGCTGCGTAAACTAGCGCACTACAACGATGCCCCCGAAGACCTAGGTCTGCAGGAAGGGGAGGTCGTATACCTAGAGCGTAAACACCGCTCTGCCAAGGACCCATACAAAACGCATAGGGTTGCCATTGGGGACTCTATGCACAGCATCTCTCAGCGTTATGGTATTCGCCTAGAGAGTCTATATGAATTGAATAATAAGGACGAAGATTATGTCCCCGAGGAGGGCGATGTACTTCGTCTACGATAAGATAGCTAGATATTCAGTTAAACCCAAACACGATGGACGAGAGATATATTCAGCGAGGTGTATCGGCAAGCAAAGAGGACGTGCATAATGCTATTAAGAATGTAGATAAGGGATTATTTCCCACTGCTTTCTGCAAGATTATTCCCGACATTCTCGGTGGCGACCCCGAGTACTGCAATATTATGCATGCCGATGGGGCGGGGACCAAGAGTTCGCTGGCCTATATGTATTGGCGCGAGACAGGCGACCTAGATGTCTGGCGTGGCATAGCGCAGGATGCACTCATTATGAATATAGACGACCTCCTCTGTGTAGGGGCAACGGATAATATCCTCGTGTCTTCGACTATCGGACGCAATAAGCTCCTAATCCCAGGTGAAGTAATCAGCGCTATTATCAACGGCACCGAGGACTTGCTAGCCGAATTGCGACAGATGGGTGTGAGCGTATACTCTACGGGTGGCGAGACTGCCGATGTGGGCGATCTAGTACGTACGATAATCGTCGATAGCACTGTTACCTGCCGTATGCGCCGTAGTGATGTCATTGATAACGGTAATATTCAGGTGGGTGATGTCATCGTGGGGCTCGCTTCGTATGGGCAGGCCAAGTATGAGCAGACCTACAACGGTGGGATGGGTAGCAATGGGCTGACTAGTGCACGCCACGATGTCCTACATCACGACCTAGCGAGCCGCTATCCCGAGAGCTACGATGCTGCCGTCCCCGAGGCACTTGTATATAGTGGTAGTAAGCAGCTGACCGATGCTGTGGCAGATAGCCCTCTAGACGCAGGCCGTCTGATCCTGTCGCCCACACGCACCTATGCACCTATCATCAAGGCTATCCTCGACGAGATGCGCCCTAGGGTACACGGCATGGTACATTGCTCGGGTGGGGCGCAGACCAAGGTGCTGCATTTCGTGAAGAATAAGCGCATCATCAAGGACAATCTATTCCCTGTGCCACCGCTATTCCGCCTGATCCACGAGGAGAGCGGCACGCCTGCACGGGAGATGTACAAGGTATTCAATATGGGGCATCGTATGGAGCTGTATGTGGCACCAGAGGATGCGGCCCGCATTATCGAGATAAGCGAGAGCTACGGAGTACCTGCTCAGGTCGTTGGCCGTGTAGAGGCGGGCGAGAGCGGCAATAGCCTGCTTATCAAAAGCCCATGGGGCGAGCTAGAGTATTAGGCTAGAGATCTCAGGGATAGTATTCACAGAGTAATAACACAAGTATATATAGTATGGCAACAGACAACGATTTGCTGAGTCGTATAGAGAGCTTGGAGATACGTTTCGAGGAAATTACCTCCCTTATCACGGCTCCGGACATTATCGCAGATCAGAAGCGCTTTATGAAGCTCAGTAAGGAATACCGAGACCTAGAGCGTATCCTTGCCAAGGGAAAAGAGTACCGCAACTTGCTCGGCAATATCGAGGAAGGGCGCGAAACGCTAGAGACGGAGAGCGACCAAGAGCTACGTGCTATGGCGCGCGAGATGATGAGCGAGGCCGAGGAGCGCATCCCAGGACTAGAGGAAGAGATAAAGCTACTGCTTATCCCCGCAGACCCAGAGGATGAGAAGAATGTAGTGATGGAGATCCGTGGTGGCACGGGTGGCGATGAGGCTGCTATCTTCGCAGGAGACCTATACAAGATGTATGTACGCTACTGCGAGAGCCGTGGCTGGAAGTGTGAGGTTACAAGCATGAGCGAGGGCACTGCCGGAGGCTACAAAGAAATCATCTTCAGCGTTACGGGCGAGGGTGTCTACGGCATCCTCAAATATGAGAGTGGTGTACACCGTGTACAGCGTGTCCCTGCTACAGAGACACAGGGGCGCGTACACACCTCGGCAGCCTCTGTGGCGGTACTGCCCGAGGCAGAGGAGGTGGACGTAGTCCTCAATCCTGCCGACATCGACTTCCATACCTCACGCTCTGGGGGGGCCGGTGGTCAGAATGTGAATAAGGTGGAGACGAAGGTGCAGCTGACCCACAAGCCTACTGGCATTGTGGTAGTCTGTCAGCAGGCACGTACTCAGCTAGCGAACCGCGAGCTGGCTATGCAAATGCTGCGTACCAAGCTTTACGATATAGAGGTGTCTAAGCACAATGAGGCCATAGCCGCTAAGCGTAAGACTATGGTGTCTACTGGAGACCGCTCGGCTAAGATCCGCACCTATAACTACCCACAGGGACGAGTAACCGATCATCGCATCAACCTAACGCTATACAACCTAGGCGCCATCATGAATGGCGAAGTGCAGCCTATTATCGACGAGCTAATTATCGCCGAAAATATAGAACGAATGAAGGAAGCTGCACTATAGGGCTGTGGCATAAATATCTCAATTATGACAAAACAGGAACTCTTTGAACAGATTAAGCGCAAGCATAGCTTCCTCTGTATCGGCTTGGATACGGATGTAACCAAGATACCTGGCCATTTGCTGGATGAGAAGGACCCCGTATTTGAGTTTAATAAGCGGATTATAGACGCTACGGCACACCTCTGTGTGGCCTATAAGCCGAATCTTGCTTTTTATGAGAGTATGGGCTCTTTCGGGATGAAGAGCTTCGAAGAAACCGTTTATTACATCCAGGAGAAATATCCCGATATCTTCATCATCGCCGATGCTAAGCGTGGCGATATTGGTAATACAGGAGAGCAGTACGCTCGTAGCTTCTTCGAGAACCTAAATATCGATGCTGTTACCATCTCGCCCTATATGGGTAAGGATAGCGTACTGCCGACGCTCAAGTATCCTAACGCCTGGACGATACTGCTTGCCCTGACGAGTAATGCTGGTAGCGAAGATTTCCAGATGATGCAGTCGGCCGATGGAGAGTATCTTTTCGAGCGTGTCCTACGCCTGAGTAAGGAGTGGGGGACAAGCGATCAGATGATGTACGTAGTAGGGGCCACTAAGGCCGAGATGCTAGAGCGTGTCCGTCGGATTGTCCCAGAGCACTTCCTCCTAGTCCCAGGTGTGGGAGCACAGGGCGGTAGTCTAGAGGAGGTAGCTCGCTATGGCTTCAACTCTGAGTGTGGTATCCTGGTGAATGCCTCACGTAGTATTATATATGCCGATGACAGCGAGCTATTCCACCTAAAAGCTGCTGAGGAGGCCGAGAAGATGCGCTACGAAATGGCAAGCTTACTGCGTAAGGCAGGCCTCGTGGACGAACACTAATAGTCAAACGAATGAACTTATCCTTTAGCGCAGCACAGATAGCCGATATCCTACATGGTCGCGTAGAGGGCGACCCCGAGGTGTGCGTCAGTAACTTCGCCAAGATAGAGGAGGCTAGGAGCGGACAGCTCAGCTTCTTGTCCAACAAAAAATACGAGCCATATCTCTATACCACAGATGCCAGCATCGTATTGGTGAATGAGAGCTTAGAGCTCCGAGAGGCTAGCCGTGCTACGCTCATCCGTGTTCCTGATGCCTATGCTGCACTTGCCCAGCTGATGCAGCTTGTGGATGCCCAGCTGAATGTACGTCCCTCGGGTATAGATCCGCGCGCTGTCGTGGCCGAGGGTGTCGATGTGTCGGCGGTTGGCTATATTGGCGCTGGAGCTGTTATTGAGAGCGGTGTTACTCTCGGCAAGGGGGTATGTATTTATCCTAATGTCTATGTAGGGCGCGATAGCCAGATAGGCGCAGACAGCATCCTGTACCCCAATGTAGTGGTCTACCACCGCACAGAGATCGGGGCGAGATGTATCCTACACGCTGGTGCTGTAGTGGGTGCTGATGGCTTCGGCTTCGCCCCGCAACTTGATGGCTATCACAAGATACCACAGCTCGGTAACGTTATCATAGAGGACGACGTAGAGATCGGAGCCAACGCCTGTATAGACCGTGCTACGATGGGTAGCACACGCATTAGACGTGGGGCGAAACTCGACAATATGGTACAGATAGCGCACAACTGTGAGGTTGGTAGCCACACGGTAATGGCTGCTCAGGGCGGTATGGCGGGCTCGTCCCGCATAGGCTCGTGGTGTCAGACGGGTGGTCAGGTAGGCATTGCTGGGCACCTCGTCATCGGCGACCGTGTGCAGCTAGGAGGTCAGACAGGCGTACTCGGCAATATCGAGAGTGATAAGGTGATGCTAGGCTCGCCCGCTATGGACGCCCGCAACGCTATGCGTGCTTATGCCGTGCTCAATAAGTTGCCAGAGCTGTACCGCACAGTAGGGCAGTTGGAGCGAGAATATAACAAGAACAAAAACGAGAACTAGATGTCGAAACAACAGACGCTACGTGGCAGTTTTTCCCTCAGTGGTAAGGGCTTGCACACGGGGCTATCAATCAATATAAGCTTTCATCCTGCACCCGCTGGTACGGGCTGCGTTATTCGCCGTGTAGATGTAGAGGGTTGTCCTGAGATTCCTGCTCTTAGTGAGTATGTCAAGGGGACTGAGCGGGGCACTGTCTTACGTCGTGGAGAGGTGCAGGTCAGTACCATAGAGCACGCGATGAGCGCACTCTACGCCCTCGGGGTGGACAACTGCTATATCGATGTAGACGCTCCGGAGTTTCCGATTTTGGATGGGAGCGCTATAGAGTACGTTCGCAAGATTAAGGAAGTCGGGCTAGAGACCCAAGATATGGAGCGCGAGTACTATATCGTTAAGCAACGTATGGAGGTACGTAGTGCCGATGGAATGAGCCGTATCCTCCTCCTCCCTGACAACAACTTCGGGATAGACGTACATATACACTTCGATAGCCCAGTTCTAAATAACCAGTTTGCCACGCTCGATGATATCAAAAAATTCGAGAGCGAGATAGCCTCTGCACGCACTTTCGTCTTTGTGCGAGAGCTAGAGCAACTGCTCTCGCACAACCTTGTCAAGGGAGGAGACCTAGACAATGCCTTAGTGATCTATGACCGTGTGATGCCTCAGGAGCAGCTCGACAACCTCTGTCAGCTGATGGGTGTAGCCCCCAAGGGAGAGCTAGAGCTAGGTTATATCAATAATGCCCCTATTATATTCAGCAACGAGCCTGCTAGACACAAGCTCCTCGATGTCCTAGGCGATCTCTCACTCATTGGTCGTCGTATACGTGGACGTATCATCGCCACCTGCCCAGGGCACAAAATCAATAACGAGATGGGGCAGAAGATTCGCAAGGAGATCAAGCAAAACGAAAGTCAGGCCCCCGTCTACGACCCTAACAAGGCTCCATTGCTTGATATCAAGCGCATCCGAGAGCTACTCCCTCATCGTTATCCTTTCTTACTTGTAGACAAAATCACAGAGAAGGGCTTAGACTATATCGTGGGCATCAAGAATGTAACGGGCAACGAGGAATTCTTCCAGGGGCACTTCCCTGCCGAACCCGTTATGCCGGGTGTCCTGCAGGTGGAGGCTATGGCACAGGCTGGGGGGCTGTTCATTCTCTCGGATCTCGAGGACCCAGAGGCCTACTCTACCTATTTTATGAAGATCGATAACGTTAAGTTTCGTCAAAAGGTAGTCCCAGGGGACACGCTCATCTTCAAGGTGCGTCTGATGGGTGAGATGCGTCGGGGAATGGCCAATATGCGTGGCTTAGCCTTCGTCGGGGAGACGCTGGTCTGTGAGTGTGAGTTTATGGCACAGATAGTAAAGAATAAGTAAGAATACTAGGAGATATGGCAAACGAACGAATAAGCCCACTAGCGGTAATACATCCAGATGCTCAGCTTGCAGAAGACGTCCAGGTAGGCCCCTTCGCCGTGATTGAGGAGAATACCGTAATCGGAGCAGGCACTGTGATACACCCTGGCGCTATGGTGCGCTATGGTGCACGTATCGGGGCCCATTGTCAGATACACCCAGGGGCTGTCATCTCGGGGATTCCTCAGGACCTCAAGTTCGTCGGCGAAGACTCTGTCGCTGTCATAGGAGACTACACCCAGGTACGCGAGTGTGCCACCGTCAATAGAGGTACTGCCTCCAAGGGCGAAACAGTCGTAGGCCACCACTGCTTGCTCATGGCCTACAGCCATATAGCGCACGACTGCCATCTCGGCAACCACGTTATTATAGGCAATGCCTCTCAGGTAGCTGGCGAGGTCGTGATAGACGACTATGCCATCGCCAGCGGAGGGACGCTCGTCCATCAGTTTGCTCGCATCTCTCAGCATGTGATGATACAGGGCGGGAGCCGTGTGAGCAAGGATATACCGCCCTATACGCTTGTCGGACGCGACCCTCTCGTCTACTGTGGTATTAATATCGTAGGGCTACGCCGCCGAGGCTTTACCAATGAGCAGATCTACCTCATCAACGAGGTGTACCGCACGATTTATCAGCGAGGGCTCAACACTACTCAAGCTCTGCGTGTTATTGCAGAGGAGCAGCCGGAGAGCGAGCTCGTGAGCTTCATAGTGGACTTCGTTCGCTCCTCTGAGCGTGGTATCGTCCGTGGTGCGATAGACTAATCCGTAGCTTAATAGACGATTGCAATTTGTACTGCTGCACCCTAGACCCCTCGGGCATGGGGTGCAGTATTTATTATAAGCCTTATCCATATGACACCGATATATACTTCCGCACAGTTGCTAGAGCTGTTTCGTCGTGCCTCCAACGATTATGGTCTCTCTATGGCAGATCTCATCGAGCGTGCTGCGCAGGGCTTTGTCAACCTGTTTACGCAGTATTACTCTGTGGCCAGTAGGGTGCATATCTTTGCTGGTCCTGACCGTACTGGGGCTATAGCCCTGGCTGTGGCTCGAATGCTCTCGGAGCGGGGGCGTCCGATCTCGGTCTATCTGTTTTATCATCAGGGACGGATATCTAGCGAATGTGAGACCGAGCGCCAGCGCCTTCTACAGTCCGAGGTTGAGCTAACAGAGGTTACCAACCAGTTTCGCCCCCCTCGCATCACGAGTGCAGAGATTCTCGTTGATGGTCTCTGGGGTAGCGACCTCGTGAGTCCGCTGGAGGGTGGTTTCCTAGGTCTTGCCAAATGGATAAATGCTCAGGACGTAGAGGTCGTAAGTATAGACCTACCCAGCGGCCTATTTGCCGATAGTAATAGCCACAACGATATTAGTCAGGTCGTTGCTGCCCAGCGTACTATATGCTACGAGGTGCCTCGTTTGTCGATGCTCTTCGCAGAGCATCGAGACCTCGTCGGGCGCTGGCACTGTAGCTATCTGGGGCTTCCGCAGGAGCTGCATCGTGGGCAGGATACGCCCTACTATTGCATCAACGAACCTATGCTTGCAGAGTTGTTGCAGCCTCGGCGGCCTTTTGGCACCTTGGCCGACTATGGGCCGCTGTTAATCGGGGCTACGCGGGGGAGCGACCTTGCGCTACTGCCTTACCTGGCAGAGGCCGCACAGCTGGTCGGCTGTTCGGTGATAGATGTGCAGCTCGAGTCGAGCCCAGACTTGGCTTGGCAGGCACTGTGCCCAGAGCTAAGTGTATCAGTGTCTCAGGCTGGTATGCATCGCTACGAGAGTGGCTATCTGCGTCGGCATCGTGCTCTAGCTCTCGGCTTGGTCGAGCTAGAGGGCGAGTTGGACCGCGACTTGCTGCGAGATATTTTCCTCTCGTATCGTCGTCCATTGGTCCTCGATGGTGTGGCCGTATCTCAGCTGAGGGAGGCTCCAGCGCTCTTGGATAGTATCCCCGAGGACTCGATACTAGTCTTGGATAATGATACACGCGAAGAGCTACTAGGGCTAAACTTTAGCGATAGCGACTATCTAGAGGCAGCCCGTGACTTTGCTCGCAAACACAGGGTCAGCCTTGTCCTGCGGGGTACTTACACGAGCGTTGTACGCCCCTCTGGGCATGTCTATTTCTCGCTCACCGGCAACGAAGGCATGCACAAGCGTGGTATCAACGCCCTGCTCTCAGCTATGCTGGCGGGACTTATGGCACGAGGATACGACACTTTCTCGGCCTCACTGCTGGCCTGCCATCTATGGGGGGCAGCCTCAGACCTCTATGTGGGGCGCCATTCGTCGGAGAGCCTCAGCGTCCGTGGGCTCCTTGCCTCAATTCCCGAGGCTTGGCGACAGCTGGAGCTGTAGCTCGGAGACGTTTATAAACAATGCCCAGCCAAGGGAGTCTTCCCTTGGCTGGGCTTTCTGCTTAGCTTGTTAGGCTAGTGTATTTAGGATATAGAGGCCGTGCAATGAACTTTGGGGCCTAGCCCACTACGGCTCTATAGCGTATATGGCCCGAGACTGAATGTAAGAGCGACTAGATTAGGGCGTACTAGATGGCAATGATGGCTTCAATAATTGCACAGTTGGCTGTCGGAGTGCAGGAGAAATCTGTTAGTTTAGTATATTTTTTCGTAACTTTGTGCCGTTATGAAGATGATGAGATATGTATTGAGCCTGATTTGCGGGCTCAGTCTTGTAGCCTGTGGAGGCAAAGACGAACCAACAACACAGAAGCAATTAACCGAGAAACCACAGCTTAGCAACCCTAAGGAAGACCCTAAAGCACAGCCTAAGGCTGAACCAACACCACCAGCACTACCCCCCGCCCCAGGCGAGGAAAATCCACCTAAAGCAGATGCCCCCAAGACGACAACTCGCCCCGATGCTCTCTATATGGCACAGCGTAGTGTCGCCGAGTGGGCTGTACCCTCTAGCGATTATTTGCAGAAGCTAGACCTTGATGCCCTTATCCTAGAGGGTAAGGCCAATGGGATTGACCTCAAGACTCTAGCTCCCTATATCAAGGTCTATGCGACGACTCCGGAGGTAAGTACCCCTTATTATTTCACTGCAGAAGACATAGCCGAGTCTAGTATTAAGAATCTTAAGTACGATGGCTATGCTAATAGACTATCTTTCGATCTCGTGTATAAGGGAATTACGAGTACACAGCCTCTCCACTTAACGCTGGATAAGATGGCTTACTTCGATGCTAGAGTTAAGCTACGTAGTGACTTTGCTGGGGAACGTTATCTGTATGGTACCTCTAAGCATCTTGACCTTTATTCTGGGGCTATCCTTGATTATGACCAGAAGAGATATGCTGCTGTAATTGACAATGTGAATGGGATCTCTGCAAACGGCAGCACGGGAGAGCTTAGCTTCGATGTTATACTTACGAAGAAAAACTCGGACGGTAGTGAGCCTATAGCCCGTCTACGTAAAACGCTCTCGGGCTTTCGTAATCTATCGATGCTACAGCAGGACCTAAGTGTAAGCCCTAAACATGAGCTCAAGACGTACTTTTCAGCTAAGCTCGTGAATGTATCAGAGGGGAAAGATGTTGCAGAGCGATTCCGTAGTACTGTTAACGAGTGGTCCAAGCACTTTGACTTGCAGATTCGCAATGTCGCACTTGTGCGAGAAAGCGATGGTACTTGGCGTTCTCCGGATGTAACCTTTGACTACGCTGACCTCTACTTTGGTCGTGTGCGCTTCGAGCTTGTATCGGCTAAACTAGAAAATAAGGATCTTAATCTAGTTCTTCGTCTGGTCGAAGCTAACGAGCAAGCTGTTCAGAATGTGCAGTACACAGTACGTGTCTCGGCCGTGAAAAACTAGTAGGGGCAAGAGCTACCTAAGTTCAGCTCCATAATACACTAGCGAGTGTACAGAATTCCTCCCCTAGGGTGAATAATCCTTCACCCTAGGGGAGGAATTTTGCTTACTACATAGGTGGGCGTGCGTCTATCTATCGGAGCGACAAACGTCCGTCTAATAGGCGGGCAAATGGTGTGCTAGTAGGCTGTCAAGGCGACACATTGTAGCGCAGTGGAGGCGAAGCCTTTACTAATCGAACTTGCAGACACTAAGCGCCTTGGTAAGCTTTTTTGTATGGCAAGTAAAGTTTTAGTATCTTTGCGTGCATCGAAAAATAGATAAGTAACAGATTTAAGAAACAGACATGGAGAAGCCTTACGTAATAGGCGTGGATCTTGGTGGTACCAATACCGTCTTTGGCGTTGTAGACGCACGTGGTAATGTGGTTGTCAATGCCTCTATCAAGACAGCGACGCATAACGATATCGAGCTGTATCTCAATGACCTTACTGCGGGTCTCAATATGCTTATTGAGCAGGTGGGGGGCAAGGATATGATTCGTGGTATCGGTATCGGTGCGCCCAACGCTAACTACTTCAGCGGTTGCATAGAGTTTGCCCCTAACCTACCATGGAAGGGCAAGATACCTTTCGCTGAGATGATTCGTGAACGCCTTGGTATCCCAGTGGCTATTACCAATGATGCCAATGCAGCAGCTATCGGGGAGATGACCTACGGTGCAGCGCGTGGTATGAAGGACTTCATTGTCATTACGCTTGGTACGGGTGTCGGTAGTGGTATCGTGGTAAATGGTCAGCTTGTCTATGGACACGATGGCTTCGCAGGCGAGCTCGGGCATATGATAGTACGTCGCAATGGCCGTATGTGCGGTTGCGGTCGCCAGGGTTGTCTAGAGACTTATACCTCAGCAACGGGTGTGGCTCGTACCGCTCGTGAGTACCTTTCTATCCGCTCGGAAGACAGCCTAATGCGCTCTGTGCCTGTAGACCAGATCACCAGCAAGGACGTATATGATGCAGCTATGAAGGGCGATACTCTCGCTCTCGAAATCTTCGAGTCTACGGGTGCTATCCTCGGCGAGTCTTTCGCTGACTTCATCACTTTCTCTAGCCCAGAGGCCATTATCCTCTTCGGTGGTCTCACCAAGAGTGGCGATCTCCTGATGAACCCCATCAAGCACCATATGGAGAAGAACCTCCTGAAGATATTCCAAGGTAAGACTAAGCTGCTATTCTCTCAGCTCAAGGAGAGCGATGCTGCCGTGCTAGGTGCTAGTGCCCTCGGCTGGGAAGCTAAGTAGAGACTACCAAGTAACATACGACTTATCGCAGACTAGCCCCGACTACCAGTGGTAGTCGGGGCTAGTCTATGTAGAGAACGTTATATGTTAACTCAGGAGTTGTACTGGTACAAACTCAAGATTCTTCCGATACAGTCCCCAGTTTGTACTGGTACAAAGACTCGTTTTACTAGTACAGCTAAGAGAGCCTAGGGGGGAATAGCCTCTCGGTCTGCTTAGAGGGTCGTTAGGCTATGGCTTTCGTAGTCCCATACGGCTCCACACCTGCTTATCTTCTTCGTCCTGTAACATCTCGGCCACTGGGACGCATTCGTAGCGGTCGTTGAGGTAAGTGCGTAGACCTTCGCGATATAGGGGGCTCATCAGCGAGAGGCTGTCTTGGCGCTCATAGCTACGTACACCTGTTAGCGTAAGCAGGGTATGTAGGTTAGAGCGGCTAGTGGCTGCCTTGCCAGCATTAGCACGGGCGGCGCTTACCTTATCTGCATGCTGTGCTCTATAGTTCTCGCTCATCCAGAGTATGCCAGGTACGTGTAGCTGATAATACGATATGGTGGGTGAGGAGTGCAGTATACGCTCGCGAGCATCGTCGTAGACATCCTCACCGTGGTCTGCCGTGTAGTACATAGCACTGACAGCAGTAGAGTCTGTCTCTAAGCGCTTGATGACCTCATCGAGTAGGTAATCGGTGTAACGGATGGCGTTGTCGTAGGCATTAGTGAGGCGATCCCGCTCTAGCGGACTTGCACCCAAGGCCTTGTCGTCTCGGAAAAAAGCAAAGTCCTCGGGATAGCGGTCGGGGTAACTCCAGTGGGCACCATAGCAATGCATAATGACGAAAAGTTTCTGATGCTTCTCTCGTAAGACCTCATCAAGGAATGGGAGCATATCCGTGTCGTAGATGGGCTTCATTAGCTCCATTACGCTGCGCTTGGCCTTAATCACGTCTTTGATACGTATGTGTTTATCAGCCTCGTGGGCGAAGTGGTCAAGAAAACTCCGGTTCTCGGGCTGATTGCTGATGAAAACCGTATAGAAGCCCGCCTCGCGCATAGCAGTCATAATACCTTTGACTTTATTGAGGCGCTCGTTGTTCTCGGCATCGGCCGGAGATAGGAGGATAGGGGCGCTCTTGCTGGTGGTATTGCTCTGGGTTAGAAGGTCTCGATAGACTACCAGAGAGGCGCGATCACGGGTAGCGAGTCGTGGGTTGGTCTCACGTTCGTAACCGTATAGTTGATAGCTATAGGCACGACTCGTCTCCCCGAGTACGAAGACATACAGCTCACGGTCCTCAGCCTTGTGTTCGCTTGTAGCTCGGTAGCTATGGGCAGCAGTAGTCTCATCTAGGTGTGCTAGTTCGCTGAGCTTATCTCCTGTGATGTACATATTGTAGAATACGTTGATGGGGTAGATGTCGCCTCGGATGGTATGGCTGGGTTGTATCTGATGCGACCAATAGGCCAAGGGTAGTCCTAGACCAATTAGGGCGAAGCCCACTATCTCGATATGTACACGTCGCTTTAGATGTAATTCACGCCTATGGCGCCACGACCAAGTGGCGAAGCATACGAGGATAATATGGGTGATAAGGACGAGTGCGATAGGTAATATGAGTCCGCCTAGGAGCTCGCCCGCCTCGTCGCCACTAGCCGAGAATAGACTGAGCAGTAAGTCTACGGAGATAACAGCGCCATCGAAGATGGTGAGCAGTACCAGTTGGACACAGTTGATGATGAGCATCAGCCACAAGCCCACTAGGAGTACCTTGCCAGGGCGCTTGCCTCGGCAGAGCACCAGTAGCCAGATGCCCAGAGGGCTGAGGATATTTAGGAGGCTGGCTACCCAGCTCATGTAAGGGCTGAGTGAAAGGGCTATATTGGGTAGTATCAGTCCTATGGCACAGATCCAGAGATACTGTACCTGGGATAGGTTCTTCAGCTTGGTGATGAATCTATTCATAAGTTATTTGCTACGATAGCACAAAGTTACGATTAAATCTATTACAGGCGCTAGTGCGGAGCTATCATCCAAGCGTAGCCATATGGGTCTGGAGCGGTGCTGATAGTTTTCGATGTTAAGTATTGGTTATTTATCTGTAAATGCGTAATTTTGCGTTGTAGAACGTGTGCTGGGACGGGGCTTTACATAGTTCCCCTACCAGCGCGTTAGATGTGTGCCATTGGCGGTATATAGGGCTTATATTTTTGAGGAGATGCGCTATGATAATCCCCCGCCCCTGGTCGCCCGCTAGTTTTACAGACTATAAAACAATTAAGTGTATGTTATAGTATAAATTGTCAACATTATGAGAATTGCTACTACTAGTAAGCTGAGGTATGAGAGTCCGACAGCGGAGATTTTCAGAGCTGTTTTACCTGCATCATTATTGAGCGTACGCTCGGTCCCTGTCGATGAGGCTTGGATTGAATTTGAGTCGATAGTCGAAGGGAACGAATGGGAGGACGAAATGCCATAGGTGTTATGAGTATGAAGAAGACAATACAGAGATTAGCAGTGTGTCTCTTGCTCGGGATGGGCTTATTGTCCTGTAATAAGGAGCAGAGTATGGAGCCTCTACAGCCTAAGGTACAGACAACCTCAGCCGAGGGCGTGATAAACGTAGAGATAGGCTTGGGAGCCGAGGAGGCTAGGCTCGCCCATCTAGTAGACCCTACTACGGGTGCAGTGCAGGGACTGAAGTTGCCAGAGGGCAACTTCGATGTAATGCTGGCGGTCAAGCGAGGGACAGAAGGCCCCGTGGTACAGCGCCTGATATTCACCAAACGAGCAGGAGAAAATAGGGCTGTCTATAAAGGAAAACTACGTATCCCTAAGAATGGTAGTGGTAACTATGAGGTAGCAGCCGTACTGGTGCGTCAGTTGCAGGGGGCTACCACCGGTATTGTGGACGGAGAATTGCTTCATTCTCGTGCAACAGCGAGTTTCCTAAGGGCGTCAGATGGTGTTATTGCTAGTGGACTACCCTATATAGCGGATTGGACGGGCGTTCAGCTTGATGCCGCTGAGGTACGCATGCAGAACTTCACGATGACCTTCCGCCCTAGCGGTTCATTGCTCAGGCTAAAGGTTAAAAATGAACTCAACAAGGATGTCAAGCTCCTAGGTGTACGCTTCCGTAGTAACGCCATCTTCTTCGATTGGTACTACGACTTCGCTCAGCTTCGTGGTGGAGCTCTACGCGAAGGCTCTAGAAGCAATACTAGCGAGGCTGTACAGGATATTTATTTTTCGCAGGTATCTATGCCAACGCTGGCTACTGGTGCCACAAGCTCCAACTGGTTCTATACCTGGGGAATGCCTAGCAATGCGACTACGGGGCTTAATACCGAGATACGCCTGTTGGTAGAGGGAGATACGCCAGGCTCTATCATTGCTGTGAAGTCCTTTACCTCATCGAAGGCTCCGGACTGGGGCTCTAGCCCGCTTACTCTGCGCCTGCGTCAGAGTGAGTATGACTTAGCTCTGGCCACTCCAGAAGTAGTGGCACCACGTGCTACGGGAGTGCTACTGCAGAGCAACCCGATGCCTAACACTCCGATACCTAGTCTAGCCCAGGTCGATGCCTTAGGTGAGAATATTGTAATCTCTGGTGTCCGTGATGGCGTAGAGCAGAGTTTCCCCAATGGCGCTGCGGGTATTCGTCCTCTAGCGGTTCCTCTTGATAAGGATGTTCGTATCGATGGCCAGCTACGTAGCTTATCTATAGTCGGGGGGGCTGTTTCTACTAATCCAGTGGTTTTCCGGAGTCTCAAGCAACTTAGCTTTGCTCAGTTGGGCGATGTTTTGCGCCATCTCAGTGTGGAGCAGCTAGGCCTCGATGCCTTGGACCTAAGTGGTCAGACACAGCTAGAGAGCCTGCGTCTGAAGGATTACAAGTCGCTGACCTCGCTAGACCTCTCGGCTATGAGCTTACTCAAGCGTGTCGAGCTCGGACGTTATCAGCAAGATGCCTACCAAAGGTCTCTGGCGCAGATAATATGGCCTAGCACTAACAATGTCGAGGAGTTAGTGATGCATCAACTCTCGTTGTCGAGTGTTCCCTTCGAGCAGTTCGGCAAGCTACGTAAGCTAGAGCTTGCGGGGGCTGGTGGCGGTACATCGAGCTATGCTCAGGACCTTGTCTTCACAGCTCATCCTGCTCTAGAGAGCTTCATGGCCTTTAAGATTTCGGGCTTCCGCAACCTCAGACTAGAGAGTAACCTCCAATTAGCGTCTGTTGATTATAGCGGCCCTGGCTCTATGCAGCAGGGCGAGCTAGAAATTGTGATTAAGGGTAATCCGGTCCTGAAGAGCCTAAAGCTCTATGCTCCCAGCAACTGGGCGATGCCGAATAATATTGTTCGTATAGATTTGAGCAACAATCCAGAGCTCAATACAGTGTCTCGCCCTTCGGGAGAACGTAGTCTTTTTGCCTCTGCTGTATTGAGGTCTGTAGACCTGAGCGGGACCCCTCTCAGTGCGGAGTCTGTGCGTCAGATTATTAGTGAGCTACGCCAGGGTGATGGCGTTAATACGAGCATCAAACTGCCAGAAGCGCACCGCGCGACTTTGGCTACCTTGGCTACTGCCAAAGGCTGGGTAGTTTTGTAGGTGAGGCGCAGGCTGAGCAATACTTAAGATAATAGCTATTTAGGGGCGGAGGTTTGCGATAGAGCAAGCCTTCGCCCCTAGTCCTTTCTTGCTTGTGTTTGGTGGCTGCTGTTAGAGCTTGTGTAGTGGTCTCTTGTAAGACTGCTCGCATGGCCTCCACAATGATAAGCCAAGGCTTGTCATTGTGCTAGGCTTGGGGGCATGCGCTAATCGTAGGGATTGCGTAAGCCGAGATCCGGGCGGAGTTTACTCCTGTATAATGACCGAGCCCGACCACGCAGTGCGAGCGAAACTAATATCGCAAACAACGAAGCGAGTGCCGCATTATGCAGTAGTCTCCTTGTAGATATTGCTTAACTTTGTGAAGTCGCCCCGAGGGGCGAGAGTTGCCACGAGGATGAGCCTCTACGGCACTCCATAGATTAATATAAGCTACCTTAATTATATAATGACTCATAGATGTACCGCTAGCTCGTGTCGGAGCTGCACTGCGCGCCAGGGATTAGAGCCTGGGGGCGATGAGCTACAGGACACGCACTATACTATAGCATTAGCGGGTAACCCCAATACGGGCAAAAGTACGGTCTTCAATACTTTGACCGGGCTGAAGCAGCATACCGGCAACTGGCCAGGTAAAACCGTGGGCAAGGCCGAGGGTAGCTATCGCTATCAAGGCGAGAGCTATCGTATTGTAGACTTGCCTGGGACTTATAGCCTCTCCTCGACGAGCGAGGATGAGGAGATTGCTCGGGATTATATCCTCTTCTCCCGCCCTGACCTCGTGGTCGTGGTGGCAGATGCTACACGCCTAGAGCGTAATATGAATCTCTTGCTGCAAATCTTGCAGATTGCCGAGCGTGTCGTCCTCTGCGTCAACCTGCTTGATGAGGCGCACCGCAATAGCATCGATATAGACCTCGGGGAGCTATCCCGTCGTCTAGGTATCCCTGTCGTGGGGGCTTCGGCCCGCTCGGGGCAGGGTATTGAGGAGTTGCTAGCTACTATTCGGGATGTTGTCTTGGGGGAGCGTCCCTGTCGTCCCTATCGTAGCAATGCCCTTAGCCAGAGCACGGTGGAGCAGATAGAGCCTCTGAGGCTGGCGCTCAAGGCTGCCTACCCCGAGCAAGACAACAGCCTGTGGCTCAGCTATCGCCTTATAGAGGGAGACCCTAGTGTGGTAGCACGCTTTGGTACACCCGAGCTGATGACGCTAGCCGAGAGGGTGCATCTCTCTATCGGTGCCGATCTGCACGAGCAGTGGATAGAGGCTATCTATGCCGATGCTGCGAGCATCTGTCGGGACGTAGTACGTCAGGCGAATGCTCGTGGACGTGTCCCCTTTGATATCAAGCTGGACCGCATCCTAACGAGCCGTCGCTGGGGCTTCCCCATTATGATAGCCTTATTGGCTCTTGTTTTCTGGCTAACGATCGTTGGTAGCAATTACCCCTCTAGCTGGCTCAGTGAGGTATTGGTGGGTCAGATACATCCTCTGCTGCGTAGCGCTCTAGAGGGGCTAGGCTTGGGCCATGGGCTGGTAGGCTTCATCGCAGATGGTCTCTATCTGACTACAGCCTGGGTAGTGTCGGTGATGTTGCCCCCGATGGCGATTTTCTTCCCGCTCTTTACCTTGCTAGAGGATTTTGGTTATCTGCCTCGTGTGGCCTTCAACCTCGATGAGCTATTCCGGCGCAGTGGAGCACATGGCAAGCAGGCCTTGACCATGAGTATGGGCTTCGGTTGTAATGCCGCTGGCGTAGTGGCCACACGCATCATAGACAGTAGCCGTGAGCGTCTAATAGCTATTATTACGAATAACTTCTCGCTTTGCAATGGACGCTGGCCTACGCAGATTCTCATCGCCTCACTCTTTTTGGCAAGTGCTGTGCCTGCTCCTTACCGTAGTGCGCTCACGCTTCTGGCTGTCCTTACTGTGGCATTGCTCGGTGTGGGGCTGATGTTCGCCAGCAATTGGGTGCTGTCTCGCACGGTCTTGCGTGGCGAAGTGTCGACCTTCCATCTAGAGTTACCTCCCTATCGACCTCCTCAGTTCTGGCGCACACTCTATACTTCGCTGATAGACCGTACGCTCATAGTACTCGGGCGTGCGCTCCTCTTTGCTATGCCTGCTGGGGCTGTCATTTGGCTGAGCTGCAATATACATCTCGGAGGGCTGAGCCTTGCTGAGCATGCCATTGCTTGGCTCGATAGTCCCGCTTGGTTCCTCGGGCTCAATGGGGTTATCCTCTTGGCTTATATCTTCGCCATCCCGGCTAACGAGATAGTGCTGCCTACGGTCCTGATGCTGACCCTACTGAGCACGGGCGATAACAGTATGGCTGGCGTGCTGATAGAGGGCAATGATAGTGAGACCTATGCTATACTTACACGTGGTGGCTGGACGATGATGACAGCGGTAAACCTTATGCTCTTTAGTCTACTGCACAACCCTTGTAGTACGACTATCGCAACTATTTACAAAGAGACAGGCAGCCTCAAGTGGACGGCTTTGGCAAGTCTGATGCCCCTAGGGATGGGTATTATTCTGACCATGTGCGTGAGCTTCGTCTGGCGCCTGATAGCGGGCTGATGCCTTTGGCTCGGAATAAAGACTTATCTTTGCTACAAACTATTACGAATTGGATATGCGTAAACTATTGCTTTCGCTAGCTTGCCTGTGTGGCTTGCTCTGTACTGCCCATCTGTCGGCACAGCGTGCGTATAAGGTTTCGGTAGCGTTCTACAATCTAGAGAACCTCTTCGATACCGAGGATAATGAAAACAATGACGAAGACTTCCTCCCAGGTGGAGCTAATGCCTGGACCGAGGAGCGCTACATGCAGAAGCTAAGCAATATGGCTACTGTCATTAGTCAGCTAGCTGGGGGCAAAGCCCCCGATGTGCTGGGGCTCTGTGAGCTGGAGAATAGGCGTGTGCTAGAGGACCTCACGGCACACCCTGCTATCGCAAATCTTGGCTACCGCATTGTCCACTTCGACTCTCCTGACCGCCGTGGTATCGATGTAGCACTGCTTTACCGCCCAGGAGTCTTCAAGCTAGTAGACGCCAATACGCATACGGTGAAGATACCAGGTGAGCCCCATATCAAAACACGTGATGTCCTAGAGGTCAACGGTACTATTCTCGGAGAGAGCTTCCACTTTATGGTCGCTCACTGGCCTAGCCGTGCTGGTGGTGAGCAGATATCGCTCAAGCGTCGTATGGCCGCAGCCGAGGTAATGCGTCGGGTTGTGGATTCGCTACAGATTGCCGACCCTACGGGTAAGGCTATTCTTATGGGGGACCTAAACGACGACCCTATCTCACCTAGCCTAACGGAGGGACTCCGTAGTAAGAATGACGAGAAGGGCCTTAGTGGCGACTGGGACCTATTCAACGTAATGGCTAAGCTACACCGCAGCGGTTATGGCACATTGGCTTATCGGGATGTGTGGAATCTATTCGACAACCTAATCGTTACGAACAACCTCATTCAGGAGAATAGCAAAGGGCTTCGTGTACAGCTAGATAAGGCCACGGGTGCTTATGGGCGCATCTTCAATGCTCCTTTCCTAACGCAGTCTACGGGGCACTACAAAGGTTATCCATTGCGTACTATGAGCAATGGACAGTTTCAGAATGGGTATAGCGACCATTATCCCGTCTACCTCTATTTGGTAAAAGAGGCCAAGTAAGACTAAGTGCCAAGCGTATAATTAAGCGCCGCAGGGCTGAGCTCGTAATGCTCGCCCTGCGGCGCTGATGTTGTAGGTGTTGATAGTTGTGTCTTAGCGTTTACTTAAGCAGGAGTTTCTTAACCTGCTCCATTAGCTCTCCCTTACCCATAACTCCGAGCATAAGTGTTGGCTTATCATCACTAGGGTGGGCAAAGAGCAGGGTGGGTACTGTGCGTACGTTGTATAGAGCAGTAAGCTCTTCCTCGGCATCTACGTCTACCTTGTATATGTGTATCTTGCCATCGAGCTCTTCCTGTAGCTCTTCGAGAAGAGGGGCTAGAGCCTTGCAAGGTGGACACCAAGTGGCGTAGAAGTCAATGAGCACAGGTAGCTCGTGCTTGGCTGTCCAGCCGCTAGGGTTTAGGTCTACATCGTGTATCAAGGCGCTGAACTCAGCCTTGGTCAAGTGTGTGATACTCATAATCTCGTGTCTTTAATATCTGTCTGTTTATTTTCGTGTAACCTATCAACTCGTGTTTAGCTCTAATAGTTGTCTAGATACAGACAGAGTCTATAGCTGTATAGTCTCGCCCTATGGAGCAGAGGGCGTAATGTGTATCCTTAGTCTTTGCTCCCGAGGAGGCAGCGGCTAACGATGGGATTAAACTTCAGGACTTGTACCCAAGCGTAGGTGATGAGCAAAACGAGCGAAGAGGCACCCAGCCCGAGTATAAGCTCCCATACAAGCGGGGACTTACCTGCCGAAAGGTACTGTACCCACTCGCGCATCGGGAAGGAGATTAGGAAGAAATAATGCCAGAGGTACAGCCCTAGGCTCTCGCGCCCTAAGCGTGAGAGGATGTTTGTAGCACGATTGCTGAGTCCTCCGAGGTATATGCAGATAGAGTAGAGTACGCAGACGCTACTCATAGCACGGGGGATACCTCTTAGGATGGGGTGGCCGTAGAAGTCGAGCGTTATAGTCGCTACAGCCACAGTCGTGGCTAGGGCTACGACGAGCGGATGGGTATATAGGCGTCTGACCAGCTGATAGCGTGCTACAAAGTAGCCCGTCAGCAGATAGGGATAGAGCCAGCTCAGTAGGGGTAGAGATAGGAGGCCCGAGAGCTGTTCATGAGCCCCGAGTACCCACTCTAGAGCGAGTACGATACCTAGGCTAAGGAGCGCTAGTACTGCATCGAGGATGAAGCTCGATAGCTCGCCAGTGCTCGCTATGCGTGGTCTAATCAGTTTGTAGGTGTAGCGGAATAGACAGTAGGGGATAAAGAGGAGGAATAGAACGTAAGTGAACCAATAGCCCGCATGATAACCGTTCCATATCAGTTCATCCCAAGTGTGGCTAGAGCTTAGGATGTGCAGGGCAGGTACGAAAAGGAGTGGTAGCAAAAGCTGCATCGAACGCTTGCGCCAGAAAGCGCCCCAGTCTCTGACATCGCGCCCAGAGAGGTAGCCCGTGACGAAGACGAAGGCTGGTACATGGAAGGATGTCAGGATATTTATAAGGGCTGTGCGGCCATACTCGGTGCTAATGATGAGTATGTGCCCGAGGACGACGAGGCTAATGGCTATGCCTTTTATCAGGTCTAGCTCTGGGAGATACTGCTTAGAGGCATTGCCTGGGCTTGCTATTGTTTCGTTCATTATGTCTGTTTGATATAGGAGGTAGATCTATAGTCCGTATCTTGTGGCAAAGGTACGCTATATTCCGGTAGTGTCAAAGAGTGCTTATGCGGGCTACAGGGCAACCGCATCAAAATACAAGCG
>JAXFXP010000002.1:0-15095 GCA_034091595.1 Porphyromonas sp. | reverse complement strand
GCAAAGTCGATGACGAAGTACTAGACGAGCTTGAGGATGTGCTGATTACCTCTGATGTGGGAGTAGATACTACCCTGAAGATAATTAAGCGCATAGAGGAGCGTGTAGCACGAGATAAATACGTAACAACCTCAGAGCTTACAGGGATACTACGTAGCGAAATAGCTGCTTTATTGACTGAGAACGGAGTGGTAGATGGAGATAGCTTCGCACTCCCCGAGATGACAAAGCCATATGTCATTATGGTTGTTGGCGTCAATGGAGTTGGTAAGACTACGACCATCGGCAAGTTAGCTCATCAGTTTACCAAGGCTGGTCTACGCGTTGTCCTCGGTGCAGGTGATACCTTCCGTGCCGCAGCCATCGAACAATTGGATATCTGGGCTGAACGAACAGGTGTTCCACTCATCAAGCAACGTATGAACGCAGACCCAGCCTCTGTGGCCTATGACACACTCAACTCCGCACTGAGTAGTGGAGCTGATGTGGTTATTATAGACACAGCAGGGCGCCTGCACAACAAGGTCGGGCTAATGAACGAGCTTACCAAGATAAAACGTGTGATGCAGAAGCTTGTCCCAGAGGCTCCGCACGAGGTACTCCTTGTACTCGATGGCTCTACTGGGCAGAATGCTTTTGAGCAAGCCAAACAGTTTACGGCCGCCACCGAGGTAAATGCTCTAGCGGTGACCAAGTTAGATGGCACGGCCAAGGGGGGCGTTGTGATTGGTATCTCGGATCAGTTCAAGATACCGGTGAAGTATATAGGGCTCGGCGAAGGTATAGATGACCTACAGCTGTTCCGCAAGAAAGAATTTGTAGACTCCTTATTCGGAGAATGAGAAAGAACCAAGTAGATATGATAACGCTCGGCTGTAGCAAAAACCTAATGGACAGCGAGCTACTGATACGTCAGTTTTTGGCCAATGGCTATACCGTACACCACAACTCAGACAATGTGGATGGCGAAATCGTAGTCATCAACACCTGTGGCTTTATTGCCGATGCTCAGGAGGAATCTATCAATATGATATTGGAGATTGTAGAGAGCAAAAAGCGTGGTAAGGTAGGGCAGGTCTATGTGATGGGCTGCCTCACAGAGCGCTTTATGGATGAGCTCAAGGCCGAGATTCCGGAGGTAGATGCTTACTATGGTAAGTTTAACTGGAAAAAGCTTATCAGCGATCTTGGTAAGGCTTACTACAATGACCCTATGGGGGGCAATAGAAGTATTACCACTCCCAGCCACTATAGCTATCTAAAAATATCCGAGGGCTGTGATCGTAAATGCTCCTACTGTGCTATACCTATTATCACAGGTAAGCACATATCTAGAGATATGGAGGAGATTGTAGCAGAGGCTAAGCAATTGGTAGCTGCTGGCGTTAAGGAGATACAGCTAATAGCTCAGGACCTTACCTACTATGGTCTCGATAAGTATAAGATGCACAAGCTACCTGAGCTCGTAGAGCGCTTGGCAGATATAGAGGGACTAGAATGGCTGAGGCTGCATTATGCTTACCCCAACTCCTTCCCCAAGGACTTGCTACGGGTTATGCGGGAACGCCCTAACGTCTGTAATTATCTAGATATCGCACTACAGCACATCAGTGATCCTATGCTCAAGGCTATGCGCCGTGGTACAACCAAGGCCGAGACCTACGAGTTGCTACGTGAGCTACGCGAGGCTGTACCAGGCATTCACCTACGCACAACGCTGATGGTGGGGCACCCTGGCGAGACGGAGCAAGACTTCGAGGAGTTGCTACAGTTTGTACGCGATATTAAATTTGACCGCCTAGGAGCCTTCGTCTATTCACACGAGGAGGGAACCTATGCCCATCAGAACTATAGCGATGACATCCCTCTTGAGGTGAAGCAGGAACGTATGAGCAGACTGATGAGCGAGCAGGAGCGTATTACCACAGCGCTCAATGATAGCAAGATTGGTCAGACCTTCAGAACTATTATAGACCGTCGCGAAGGTGAATATTACATAGGGCGTACAGAGTTTGATTCTCCGGAGGTAGACCAAGAAGTACTTATCAAGCGCGTAGAGGCTGATCTCGCAGTCGGAGCGTTTTATCAAGTCGAGATTACTAGTGCAGATGTTTTTGACCTATATGGTCGCATTGTAGAGGTATAGGGATGTTGCAGGGGGAGCTATGGGCTAGACGTTTGGCCACAGAGGTAGGGATAGAGCTGGAGACTAGTCTACAGCTCTGGTCTGCTTTGGTATTACAGCTAGAGGCTCGCCTTAGTGCTGGTCAGAGGATAGATTTATCCGCATTGGGAACGTGGAAGCTATGTCTTCAGCCTGAATATATACTAGAAACAACTAAGGGAGAGCTCCTGATGCCTCCTCGCCTAGCTCTGCTTATCAGTCGGCAAGACTACTCCCCAGCCATAGCCCTCTCAACTCTAGCGGATTCGCTGGAGTTAGCTACAGAGGTACGTACCTCTGTAGTGAGCCCCTGGCTAGAGGCAATACCTAGACTCTGCATAACTCTCCTGGAGGCTGGGCACGAAGTGCACTGGCAGGGCTTAGGCGTGTGGACCTCAACGGCGCAAAGCCTTGTCTTTGTAGTCAGTGATGGCTTCGCAGAGCTGCTCAATAAACCCTTCTCCAGCTTCTGCCCAGAGCCACTGAGCGAAGGGAGCGGGGAGGGGCTACACCGCACCACTGGAGAGCTGGATACTGTACATGTTCGAGAGAATAGTATCAGCCTTTGCTACGACAAAGCCCCGATGCCTACTCCCGCAGAAGCAGAGGAGACTGAGGCAAAGGAGAGCGATGCTATTATCTCCACAATAGATCCTAGTATTCCAGCCCAAGAGCCTAGCGCTCTCAGCCTATCAGATGATACTAGGGTTAGCACTGAGTCAGCGCCTAGCGCCACCAAAGGTTCTTGGAGGGTTTGGCTAGTGCTTAGTCTACTACTGTCTATAGTCGCTTTCATTGCTATGCGTATGCTGCTCAATAAGACAGAGCAAGCTCCAGTCCCAAATACAAAGCCTCAGATAGATAGTTTGCCCTCGGTAGAGAAGCCTAGAGAAGTTCAGACCGCATTAGATACAGTAGCGCTAGATACCATAGTCCCGACAGCCCAAGCTAATAGACTAGCTCCAGAAGCATCAAGGAATACAGTTGCCCCTGTAGCATCTGCGGCTAGGGCTCAGGAGGACAAAGCAGAGTCCACTGCTCCTAAGCCTGAGCCAAGAATAGTGGCTGCATTGCCAACAAATGCCAATGATGCCGAGGCCGTTGTGCTGAGTGCTGATGAGAGTCTAGCGTTGCTAGCGCAACGTAAATATGGGCATCGAGCCTTTTGGGTATATATATACGAGGAGAACAGAGAGTATCTGCCCGACCCACACAACGTCCCCATCGGGACTCGTCTGCAGCTACCACCTGCTAGTAAATACGGCATAGACCCAAAGAATACTAAATCACTGCAGCAGGCGTTAGTATTAAGTAAAACAATACAGTAACAAATAAGCACAATATTATAATCCGAGCAAACGCATGGAATCAACAGATATAAAGATTCTAACAGAGCAAATAGAGCGCAAAGGCTATATCGTAGACCAGTTACGTAAGGGCATGCAGCAGATCATCGTAGGGCAGAGCCATCTGATAGACTCTCTGCTCATAGCCTTGCTAGCAGATGGACATATCTTGCTGGAGGGTATGCCTGGGTTGGCCAAGACACTTGCCATCAAAACGCTAGCACAGCTGGTACAGGCAGAGTACAAGCGCATCCAGTTTACCCCAGACCTACTCCCTGCAGACGTTATCGGTACGATGATGTATTCTCAGAAGCAGGAAGAGTTTCAGGTGAAGCAGGGTCCTATATTCTCTAACTTTATCCTGGCTGACGAAATTAACCGTGCTCCGGCCAAGGTGCAGAGCGCTTTGCTAGAGGCTATGCAGGAGCGCCAAGTTACGATAGGCGAGAAGACCTTCAAGTTGCCCAAACCTTTCCTCGTGATGGCTACACAGAACCCTATCGAGCAGGAGGGCACCTATCCACTCCCAGAGGCTCAGGTAGACCGCTTTATGCTCAAGGTGCAGATTTCGTACCCAAAGCGCGAAGAGGAAGCAAATATCATACGCAATATGATGCGCCTAGAGACACAACGCCCCGAGGCTCTACTCTCGCTGGAGGATTTAGCAGAGGCTAGAGAGCTTGTGCGTCAGGTGTATCTAGACGAGAAAATAGAGAAGTACATCGTAGATATTGTCTTTGCCACCAGAGAGCCATCGGAGGCAGGACTCAACGAAATGAAGGGCTTGATAAGCTTCGGGGCTTCGCCTCGTGCTTCGCTAGCATTAGCTTGGGCTGCTCGTGCCTACGCCTTTATCAGGCGCCGAGGCTACGTCATCCCTGAGGATATACGCGCAGTGTGCTACGATGTACTACGCCATCGTATAGGTCTAAGCTATGAGGCCGAGGCACAGGAACTAACCGCTGACGACCTAATACGGGAGATCCTCAATAGAGTAGAGGTGCCCTAATAGCTACTACCATGAGTAAGCTACAGCAGGCTACAGAGCTACTAGGTAAGGTTAAGCGCATCGAAGTAAAAGCTCGTGGGCTCTCAGAGCAAGTGTTCGCAGGGCAATACCATTCGGCTTTCCGTGGTCGTGGTATGGCCTTTAGTGAGGTGCGTAACTATCAGGTGGGGGATGATGTACGAGATATAGACTGGAATGTAACGGCCCGCTATGCGCATCCCTTCGTCAAAGTCTTCGAGGAGGAGCGTGAGCTAACTATAATGCTGCTAATAGACCTTACGGGGAGTACGCTATACGGTACACAGACCACTACAGTAAGAGAGCTGATGGCTGAGGTCGCTGCGACCTTAGCCTTCAGTGCTATGCAGAATAATGATAAAATAGGTGCTGTCTTCTTTAGCGACCAAGTGGAGCTCTACATACCACCACGCTCAGGGCGAAAGCACATACTACATATTATCCGTGAGCTCTTAGGATTCGAGCCTCGTAGTCAGAGGACTGACCTTAATATACCTCTGAGCTATCTGATGAAGACCGTCAAGAAACGCTGTACAGCTTTCCTCATCTCGGACTTCCTGCAGGATGGTGAGTCTTATCAGCGTAACATGATACTGGCAAGTCGTAAGCACGACCTTATCGCTATGAGGGCCTACGACCCCAACGAAGCCGAGCTCCCAGATATGGGTCTTGCCTATCTGCAAGATGCAGAGAGCGGAGAGCGTATATGGGTAGATACCTCGGACACTTCGGTACGCCGTGCTTACAGAGAGGGCTATCAGGCTCAGCTAGATGCCTGCAGCAAGGCTTGCCTGCAGAGTGCTACGGACCTTGTTCATCTTGCTACGGGACAAGACTTTGCCCTAGAGCTAAGGCGACTCTTTAAGCATCGCAGTTAAACCAGCTATGATTAGAAGAATTATTCCATATATATATGCCTCATCCTTGCTCTTGCTTCCGACTCTTGCTTGGGGGCAAGATGTGTCTATTCAGGGTAAGCTAGACCGTACGGAGATCAAGACGGGCGAGCAAGCAGCTGTAGACCTAGTGATACGGACGAATGATTTACCAAAGACAAAGTTCTATCTACGTGAGGATGCCAAAGTAGGTGAACCCTATACGGTCATTCAGTTTGGTGCTATTGATACTGTGGATGTAGACGGTAGACTAAAGGAGATAACGGCTAAGCTGATAATAACCTCCTTCGATTCTACTCTGATTACTATCCCCCCGATAGTAGTAGAGACCCCTAGCGGAAAAGCAGAGACCGAACCGATGGCACTCAATGTCGTACAGCCAGAGGTAGATGCAGCACATCCGGAGAGCTTCAGAGATATCAAAGCTCCATGGGAGGTGAAGCTTAGTCTACGCGATTGGATAGAGCTAATCCTACGTAGTTGGTTATTCTGGGCGATATTAGCAGCTGCCGTCCTTGCTTATGGAGGCTACCGTCTGTACTGCTATATGAGTAGGCGTGCTACGGTAGAGCCAGAGCTACCCCCTGTAGAGCAAACAATATGGGAGCTTACGACTATGCGTCTGGCCACACTTGAGGATAAGCAGCTGTGGAGACAGGGACTATACAAAGAATACTATAGCGAGCTGGTAGAGATCATCAAAGCATACCTAGACGTATCTCGAGGATGGTCTACTGCCGAGATGACGAGTAGTGAGCTATTGGACTTCGTAGATATACAGTCATTCACGAGAGCATTACGCACTAGTCTTGCCAGTATCTTACAGCAGGCAGACCTGAGCAAGTTTGCCAAGAGTAGCCCTAGCGAGGATGAAGCACGTACAGCACTTGCAGATACCCGCTGTATGCTAGAGCAGCTAGAGCAGGAGCGCTCTGTACAGCCAGTATCGGAGCCTGCAGATTCAGACAAGGAGGCAGTATCATGACGTTCTTGTATCCCAAACTGCTCTGGTTACTTCTACTAGTACCAGTGCTCTGTGCTTGGTATATCTGGCGTGGGCGCAGGTTGCACGCCACTCTACGTACACCTTCGTTGGCTATGCTCGCAGGTAAGCGAGGATGGCGCACGCACTTGCTACATCTGCCTATAGTGCTACGTATGTTAGCCTTAGGTGCTCTAGTCATAGCCTTAGCACGTCCACAAAGTCAAGGAGCTTGGAGTGAGCAACAGGCCGAGGGTATAGACATTATGCTCACGATGGATATATCTGGTAGTATGTTGGCGATGGACTTCAGCCCTACGCGTGTAGAGGCTGCTAAGCGTGTCGCTGCCTCCTTCGTCGCTAGGCGCGAGCACGACAACATCGGGCTTGTAGCCTTCTCTGGCGAAAGTTTTACTGCTAGCCCATTGACGACAGACCACGCACAGCTACTGAATAGGCTAGCTGCTCTTTACCCTGGTATGATAGAGGACCGTACAGCTATTGGGTTAGGCTTAGTAACGGCTGTCAATCGCCTACGCGAGAGTAAGGCCAAAAGCAAGGTTATTATACTGCTTACTGATGGGCGAAACAATGCGGGCGATATATCCCCGCAGATGGCAGCAGATCTAGCGCAGGCTATGGGTATCACCATACATACGATAGGCATGGGGACACTGGCTGAGTCTGCGCCGATTGCTGTACCGGGGCCTTTTGGAGGCACAAGTGTACAGCAGATGCCCGTGGATATTGATGAGCCTACGCTACAAGAATTGGCTAACAAAACAGGGGGTGTCTACTATCGAGCTACCGAAGACGAAAGCCTAGACCGTATATATAAGGAGATAGACAAGCTAGAGAAGACCAAGCTAAAGACCAAGAATTACCAAGTCGTGGGCGAGAACTTCGCTCTATTTGTCGCTATTGGTCTCCTGCTCCTGCTCCTAGAGTTTATACTGCGGCATACACTGCTGCGTACTAATCCGTAAGCAATGTTCGAATTCAATAATCCCAACTACCTGCACCTCCTCTGGGGCGTGGCTTTCTTGCTACTAGCCTCGTGGGGTAGTTATCTGTATAGACGCAGACAGTGGCTACGCCTGGCGGAACGTCGTGAGCTACGTGCTCTGCTTATGCCCGAGCGTGTGGGCATCAAGCGTATACTGCGTGATGTTCTAGTCCTATCCGCCTTAGCCTGTTTGGTGGTGGCTATAGCACGCCCACAAACGCCTGGTAACGTCAGCAAAAGCGAAGAGCAAAAGGGCGTAGAGCTAATGCTCTGCATAGATGTATCCAACTCTATGCTCAGCCCCGACATAGCTCCTAGCCGTATGAGCTTTGCCAAGCGCTCTCTAACGCAGCTACTAGAGGGTCTGAATAGTGATAAGGTCGGAATCGTTGTCTTCGCTGCCGATGCCTATGTGCAGTTACCTATTACGACAGACCTCCGCACGGCACAGGAGTTCCTGCAGGATGTCAATCCCGAGATGTTGACAGCTCAGGGTACTGATATTGCCAAGGCCATTGAGCTAGCCAGTACGGCTTTCTCAGATCGCAAAGACATTGGTAAGTCCATCATAGTCGTAACAGATGGCGAGAGCCACGAGGGTGGGGCAGAGGAAGCAGCCAAAGCTGCCGAGGCGAAAGGTATCAAGGTATCGGTCGTTGGTGTTGGTAGTAGCGAAGGTGGGCTAATACCAGAGGGGCAGGGCTATCTGAAAGACCCAGAGACAGGTACACCTGTTACGACACATCTCAATGCTGAGATGTGCCGCAGCATAGCAGAGGCCGGAGATGGCCTCTATATTAATACGACCAGTACGAACGAGCTGGTGCGTACGATGCAGACAGCACTAGCCAAGCTCCCTAAGGCTCATCTAGGTACTGTAGACCGTGCAGGCTACATAGAGCACTATATGCCCTGGGTGGTGGCTGCGATAGTGCTGTTAGTAATAGAACTATTTGTCGGACAGCGTCGCAACAGACTGTTCGCTAAGCTTAATCTATTTGGGAATGCATAGACACACTAAGGCGAGTCTACTCGCAGCACTAATACTCCTTCCTGTAGGGAGTGCATTAGCACAGAATGCACGCCTAGACCTAAGATCTGGTAATAAGATGTATCGCCAAGGCAAGTATACCGAGGCCCAGGCATTGTATCAGAGTGCTGCCGGAGCTAAGGATCTAAAGCAAACCTCTGCCTTTGCCCTCGGGAACACCCTATACAAGCAGAAGAAATTTGACGAAGCGGCCAAGCTCTATGAGCAGGTGGCTAGCGATAGTACACTGAGTAGCAAGCAACGTGCTGAGGCATATCACAACCTCGGTAACGTGGCTATGCAGAGCAAGAAGTACGAGCAAGCCATAGAGGCATACAAGCAAGCTCTGATAAATAATCCTGCAGATGACGAGACACGCTACAACCTAGTACTTGCTCAGAAGCAACTCAAGAAAGAGCAGAATAATCAAAACAAGGATAAGGACAATCAGCAGCAGGACCAGAATCAACAGCAACAGCAGAATAAGCAAGATAATAAGGATAAGAAGGACAATAAGGACGACAAAAAAGACCCGAAGAAAGATCCGAAGAATAATCCTGAGGACAACAAACAGCAGCAAGGCAATCAGCCTCCTCAGGGTAAGATGAATCGTCGTGAAGCTGAGCAACTGCTAGACTCCTACAAGCAGAGCGATGAGCAGACACGCCGCAAGGTAGAGCAACAGGAACGAGCCGCTCAGCAGCAACGTAATCAAAATAACAAGCGTAGATGGTAACTATCGGACATACATTGCCTAGGTCTACTAGCGTCGCTATAGCATGCACGATGCTATGCGCTACACAGATTGCTAATGCCCAGTCTATAAAGGTATCTGTCCCCCGAGAATACGAGGTCGGAAGACCATTCAACATTACCTTCACCGTAGGTTCTACGGATGATATCAGAGTCCTCGAGGAGCCCAAGCTATCAGGACTAGAGCTACTCTATGGCCCTGCCATCAATAGCCGCAGTAGTTTCGGCTACAACAATGGGCAAGTGTATAGCAATAGCGAGACCGCTGTCGTCTATACGGCTATAGCAAACCACGAGGGTAAGTATACTATCTCGGGGCTCAAGCTCAAGGTGGGCAACAAGGAGCTTAGCGCTCAGGCTGCCACGATTAACATCGTGGCAGCTACTAGCACCCGCAATATAGCCCAGGAGGCTAGGGCGGAGCGAGCCCCCAGCAGTACTACTGCCGAGTATAAATATGAGGCATTAGTACCTAGACGAAGCGTATACGTACAGGAGGCATTACCTATAGTCTACAAACTATATGCTACCGAGCAACCACGCATAGAGCCACCACAACCCTCTGTATATGATGGCTTCGTTTCTCTAGATCTGATGGGAAATAAAGACCGTCAGATGGTACTAGAGCGCTCGGGGGGTAAGGACTGGATAAGCGTAGAGATGATGAAAGATCTACTATTTGCTCAGCATGCAGGACAGCTCACTATCCCTGCCAACGAGCTGACAGTGCTCACGACGCTGAGAGACCCAGGCGGAGATATATTCCTAACACGTACTATTCCCCGCACACTTGCTACTAAGCCTATCACTATCGAGGTAAAAGCACTGCCAGAGGAGGGGAAACCTACCGATTTCTCTGGTGCTGTAGGTAACTTCACCGCACGCTACGAGCTCTCTACTACAGAGTGGCGTACCAACGAGGCCGTCAACCTAAAGCTTGTGCTAGAGGGAGCCGGAAACCTTAAGATAGCAAGCTTACCACGCATTACTTTGCCCGATGACATCGAGGTGTATGACCCAGTAGAGAATACAGAACAGACTTACGAAGGTGGTCAGTTACGTTCTAAACGGACTATCGAATACAGTCTCATCCCCCGCAATACCGGGCGAGTAACTATACCTAGTGTAACGCTATCTTTCTTCGACCCACAGGCTGGGCAATACCGCAGTACCTCGACAAAAGAAATAGCAGTACAAATCAAGCAGGGCAAGAACGTCGCAGGCGAGACTACGATAGTCAATGCTGGGCGCAATGCTGATGACAATACCCCATATGGGCTAAAGCAGGAGCTCGAGCAGGCACAGACCAATCGTCCTTATGGTCTATGGCTCCTCTTGGGCCATCTAGCCGTGATGCTCGCCTCTTGGGCTGCCTACACCTTGCTAAGCAGGCGTCGTGCCGAACGTGCGGATACAGTAGGGTACGCAGAGCGGCGAGCCAATAAAATCGCTACTAAACGTCTGACCCTGGCTCAGAAGTATCTACAGGAGAATAACAAGGACAAGTTCCTAGAGGAAGTACTCAATGCCCTCTGGGGCTACCTCGGGGACAAGCTACGCCTAGCACCATCGGAGCTAAGCCGAGACAATGTCAGCGAGCATCTGCATGCCAAGGGGATAGCACCAGAGGTTATACAGAGACTGTGTGCCACTATAGACGCTATTGAGTTCGCTCGTTTTGCTCCGAGTGCGCAGTCTACGCCACTAGCAGAGCTTTACGAGCAGGCTCGTGAGGCCATTAGTACCATCGAAACATCCAAGACCAAATGAGAAAACCTATTATAGCCCTATGGAGCCTGTGCCTCATACTCATGGCCGCTCTACCAGCTTTTGCTCAGGGGAGCGACAGTACCGTGGGCTTCGTAGAGCGCCCAGAGGCAGCCTCTACACCAGATGCTACTGGGGCCAAGCGACATCAACAGTTAGCCTCTTTGGCTTACGAGCGTGGTGATTATGCCGAGGCACTGAGGCACTATCAGCACGTATACATTACCTATCCCAATGCCTCTATCTTATATAACATGGCTCTGTGCTATACGCAGATGGAGCGACTGCACGAGGCTATATTGCACTACGAGCGGGCGCTATTGCTGGAGCCTACGATGACAGAGGCTAGACACAACCTGCGCCTCTTGTATGCCACTACTAAGGATGGACTAGGGGACGGACGTGCCCTAGTAGTGCTAGACGACCTCTGCTATAGTTGGTCGGGGCGTAGCATTGCAGCCTTTACGCTTCTCTTCTTTATCATTGCGGCTACTTGTGCACTCGTTTTCCGCCTTAGCAATACCCCGATGCGCAGGCGCATAGCCTTCTACTCTATGTTATTCATGGGAGCCCTATGGCTCTTTACCTTGGCAATGCTCGCACATCAGTGGTATTATCAGCAGGTGGCAGAGCGTCGGGCTATCATTCTGGATAAGCAAGAGCTGCGTACAGCACCAGACCCACGTGCCGAGAGTATCATTACTCTGCACGAGGGTACTGCGGTGTTGCTCGAGGATAATAACGACAGCGCTTGGCAAGAGGTGAGTCTCGCTGACGGACGTACGGGTTGGTTGCCCAAGGGTGCGTACACAAGCGTAGTCCCCGAGCAAACAATAGGCAATAATTAATATACGTCATGAGTCAGTTATACCCGCCACTATTACCCTACGAAGGGGATATTCTGCTTTGGATTAACCAGCACCATTCGCCCTTCGGTGATGCTTTTATGTATATGATTAGCAATACGGGTGCCTGGCTCCCTCTGGTGGCTGTCCTAATCTACTATATGTTTAGCAAAAAGCCCTGGCAAGAAGGGCTGCTATTGCTGCTAGCTATTGCACTCTGTGTGGCTATAGGCGATCAGCTGAGTAGCAGTTTCGCCAAGCCTTTTTTCTCACGTTTTCGTCCCACACATGCTCCAGAGTTTCGTGAACTTATACACGTTACGTACAACTATGTAGGTTATCCTTATGGATTTTTTTCGGGTCACGCCTGCAACTTTTTTGGGGCTGCTACAGTGCTTGCTCTAGCTGTGCGTAGGGGCTGGCATAGCGTACTCCTCTACGGGCTAGTGGCCCTGGTATCTTATAGCCGTATGTATCTAGGGGTGCATTTTCTGTCTGATATTTTGGTAGGTATGCTTGTCGGCTGTAGTATAGGCTATGGTGTACATCTCCTGCACGAGATGATGCGTCACCGCTTTTCGCCTATCGGATACCGCAGTAGTCGAGAAGTCTTTGCTGAGAACTACCATATCTGGATGATCGCTCTACTGGCTTTCTTACCTGTACTCTGCTCCTACTCGATGCAGGTGGCGAAGATTGTGGTTCGCCTATAAGGCCCCATTTGTCGCAGTAGTATCAAAGACGAAAGATTTTACTACTGAATTTTATGCCTTGTAGTACAGGTGGCGAAAAGACCCTATGGAGGGGGCAAAAAAAGTACCAGTAAAAGTGAAGTTTTTTACTGGTACAACAAGCAGATTTTACTGGTACAAACTTTCGTTTTTACTGGTACTATATCTTAGCTCCACTGGTGCTGTATCCCAAAAGAAAAAACTGGTCAATGACCAGTTTTTTTGTCTTCTCCTAGATTTAGTTGTACTCCGTCTATCTCTAGACAGCTAGGCCGGCATCATCGAGTAGCTTCGTCAGCAGGGCGGGCAAGGCGTATTGCTCCAATTCGGCTCTCGCTATCGTGGTATAAGCACTGCCCGTGTAAGCCTCAGCCTGTAGTACGAATAGCCGAGTATGCAGCAGGCGATGCGTTAGTCTATGCTGACGTGTGGCATATGCCAAAGGATTGAGCTTGACACCTGCTAAGTGCTTCAGTAGTTCGTCCCACTGCTCAGAGCCGAATAAGTATTCGATGCTAGGGATATCGCCATCAGTCTCTATCAGCGGGAATTGATATAGGCCCTGCCAGATATCGCCCTTGCCACGGCGCTCTATAAGGGTACGTCCGTCGTCTAGCTGTACGAGTATGTAGTTGAGGTAGCGATTGCTTACCTTGGTCTTGCCTGCTTTGATGGGATATGCTGTTGGATTGGACTGCGCTTGTGCTAGACAGAAGGCCTCCAGAGGGCAACTCGGGCAGTCTGCTCTACGTGGAGTACAGACTAGTGCCCCTAGCTCTATCATGGCTTGGTTGTGCTTACCGGGGCTATTGCGGTCTAGCAGCTCCTCAGCCAATGCACGATAATGCCGTTGGCCCTGTGGAGTGTCTATAGGAGTACTATCAGCATAGAGCCGACTAAGTACACGATAGACATTGCCATCTACTGCGGCATGGGGCAAGTTGTAGGCAAAGGAGAGGATAGCAGCCTGTGTATATGGGCCTACGCCTGGCAGACGCTTTAGCTCCGATAGCTTGTCGGGGATGCGTCCTCCGAAGTCTGCTACTATCATCTGCGCTGCTCGTAGTAAGTTGCGTCCACGTGAATAGTATCCTAGACCTTGCCAAGCGTGTAGGACCTCGTCTTCGCTGGCAGCAGCTAAAGCATATACATCGGGGAAAAGCTCTAGGAAGCGGTGGTAGTAACTCATGCCCTGTACGACCTGCGTCTGCTGTAGTATGACCTCGCTGAGCCAGATGGCGTAGGGGTCTGTGGTAGCACGCCAGGGGAGGGGGCGTGCCGCTTGGTCGAACCATCTATGCAGACGCTCGTGCAGCATAGCAAAAGGAGCTGACTCTCGGTCGAGAGCCAGCTCCTCCTGTGATAATAGAGACTTGCTAGCCATTATGCTGCTTGATGATAGCATCTACCTCAGCACGCCAGTCCTCGCCATTCTTGGGGCAATAGGTAATGAAGCCCATCTCACTAGCCATCTGCACGTTGGCAGGGCCATCGTCTAGGAAGAGCGTCTCCTCGGGTACTAGGCCCGTCTCCTTGATCATCAATTCGAAGATACCACGATGAGGCTTTACCATTCCCATCTCGCAGCTGGCGAACTTGCGGTCGCAGTAGCTACTGAGCTTACGGCCGTTAGGCAGGAAGCGGTCGCTCTCGCCGAACTCCATAACATAGGGATTAGTATTACTTAGGATGTGGACCTGGAAGCGGTCGCGTAGCGTATCTATATAATCAAACTTGTAATCGCATACCTCCAGTAGGAAACCCATATAGGCATGGCTTAGCTCTGCATGCGTAAGCTCCTTGCCTGCAAGGCTACTGAGTGCTTGTCGGAATTCCTCTTTGCTCATCCTGCCATCCTCCACCATAAGGAAGTAACCACTCTGGAGGTAAGGGTCGAGCATCTCGGCAACGTTGGGTACGCCTAGAGCTTCGAAGCGTCTAAGGGCCTCGTCTCTATCTAGATGTATTAGTACGCCTCCGAGGTCAAATACTATTGTCTTTATCATATCTATATATACGTGTTCTCTAATTACTGACGCTGAGCGTCTGTAGCGTTGGATTGTAGTCTACTCGATACCTGCGCAAGCCCATATTGCCGATGCCGTCTAGAGGATTGCCATGCCCCCCGAAGATATCGTATGTAGTACCGCAGGTAGCACAGCGTGCTTCGTGGCTGTCTGCAGTGATGCGGATGTCCTTCTTATTCTCGTAGGGGCAAGAGAGGTCATAGGCAAAATATTGCCCCTGATACCAGCCGTGTACGAGCAGAATACCTCCATAGCCTAGAGCCTCCTGCTGAGAGCTTGGGCTGGTAACAGCTACAGAAGTAACAGGGCTAAGCAAAGGACGATAGCGCTCTGTCTGGAGCTTGGCCGTAAGGTAAACGGGGTAGGAGGGAGTGCGTGGCTCTTCCTTTTTGCCACAGCTCGCTAGAGCTGCTATCCCGATCAAAGCCAAGGCGTATGCTCGATAAATAGTAGATGCCATAGTCTCTAGTAGGGTATCATAGCCATCATATCAGCTAGCTTCTCTACGCCCTCCTGTAGTT
>JAXFXP010000001.1:0-4712 GCA_034091595.1 Porphyromonas sp. | reverse complement strand
GGCTTTCAGCGTATTGTCAAGGAAGCCTACGATGCTGATATAATGTTCCAGATCCAACAGGCTAACGTGCGTGGTACAGAACTCAAGAAGGAAGAAATCGAGGAGTGGAAGCACATCGTACAGAATGCTAAGGAGACGCCTAATCAGAATGTGTCTGTAGAGGTGCAGTCTTATGCTTCGCCTGACGGTGGTAAGACTCTCAACGAAAAGCTCAGCGAACAGCGTGAACGCAATACGACGGCTAGCCTCAAGCAGGAGTTTAAGAAGCAACGTATGTCTGATGTTGCCATTGATGCCCACTACACGGCTCAGGACTGGGAAGGCTTTAGTCGTCTAGTGGAGCAGAGCAATCTCCCCGATAAGGAGCTAGTACTGCGTGTGCTGTCTATGTACCCAGACCCAGAGCAGCGTGAGCGTGAAATCAAGAATATCTCAGCGGTGTTTCGTCAGCTAGCCGACGAGGTGCTACCTAAGCTTCGTCGTTCGCGCCTGATTGCTAATGTAGAGATTGTAGGCAAGAGCGATGCCGAAATCCAAGAGTGGGTAGAGAAAGCCCCTGGTCATCTGAGCATCGAGGAGCTACTTTATGCCGCTGAGCTAGCAGAGAGCACAGAGAGCAAGATGCGTATCTATCAGCTGGTAATGCGTATCTTCCCTAAGGACTATAGAGCCTACAACAATATGGGGGGGCTACTCTTCGCTGCAGGCAAATATGCCGAGGCTGATAGCTGGTTCAACAAGGCTGCGGCGCGTACGGACAACGAGGTAACGAAGCTCAACCGTGGCCTCATAGCGCTCTCAAAGGGCGAAAAGGAGCGTGCTACTGAGTTCATTGCTTCTGGTCTGAATGTCCCAGAGTTGGGGCAGGCTCTAGGATATCTATACCTCAAGCAAGGTGAGTATGCCAAGGCTGAGACAGCTTTTGCCGAAACAATCAGTACCAATGCTGTAGTAGCCCAGGTCCTCAATGGTAACTATGCTAAGGCCCTGCAAACACTATCGGCTATCAAAACTCCTACTGCTACGACACAGCTCCTCTCGGCTATAGTGGCGGCACGTACAGGAGACACCAACGGCCTATTCTCGGCTCTGAAGTCGGCTATCAGCCTAGACCCAAGTCTTGCACTCTCTATTGCGACGAACCCAGAGTTTGCGAAGTACAGTAAGCTTGACGCTTTCTCGCAGTTGGTCTCGGGTGCAGCTAACCAAATCCTACGATAACTGAACTACAGGGTGCAAGCCAAACCGCTAAGTAATTGCGGCTAGACTTGCACCCTAATTGTTTCTTTAGTGCCTATAGTCTCGGGCGCGAGATAGTAATGGATATATAGCTATTCCCTGCCGAGTGAATAGCCGTACACCCACTACGGAATATCCGTTCTCAGGCTAGTAAATTGTAGTAGGATGGAGCTGGAGGATAGGGGGATTAGGTAGGAAAACTTATACTACTTCGTTAGATGCAAGGTTTCCTTACTAATATATTTGTCTAGCTAGAGCTTATATTCCTATGATTGTGTATATTTGCAACATAAATAGTTATTAACAGTAGTATATGAAATCAATTATCAGCCAGTTCGTCTCTGCCGAAGAGCTAGGAGAGCTGAGGGCTTTTGGTAACGGCCATATCAACGATACCTATGCCGTACAGGACAAAAATGGTGTAGACCGCTGGGTACTGCAGCGTATTAATCACGTCGTATTCCCTCGTATCGAGGTGATACAGAATAATGTGTCTGTAGTCGCTAAGACCCTACGGGAATCCCTGACGGCTGCGGGAGATCCTGATGTAGAGCGCAAGTACCTCAACTATCTACCTCTTCAGGGAGACCCCAGCAAAAACTACTACTACGATGGTGAGAATTACTGGCGTCTGTGCACTTTTATCCCTGATAGCATGAACGTAAGTGAGCTGACAGAGCAGTCTGCTCGTGATGCTGGAGCTGCCTTTGGCCAATTCGAGGAGATGCTATCGTCTATACCAGAGGGTGTTATCGGGGAGTCTATTGTAGACTTCCACAGTATGCCTTTCCGCCTACAGCAGCTACGTGAGGCTATCGCCAAGGATCCTAAGGGGCGTGCTGCAGAGGTAGCAGACCTAATAGCAGAGATCGAGGAGCGTGCTGAGGCGATGTGTATCCAAGAGCGCCTATATGCAGAGGGCAAGCTGCCCAAGCGTACGGTACACTGTGATACTAAGGTGGATAATGTACTCTTTGATAAGGGGGGCAAGGTACTCTGTGTGGTAGACTGGGATACGATGATGCCAGGCTTTATCACCAGTGATGTCGGTGATTTCATTCGTTCGGGGGTAAACTACGCATACGAAGATGAGCCAGACCACAGCAAGATTGGTGTTAATATGGCTATTTATAAGGCTTTCGTAGAGGGGTATCTCTCTACGGCGGGTAAGTTCCTTACGGATCTAGAGCGTAGCCTGATTGCTTATGGTGGTCGTCTGATGACCTATATGACGGCTGTTCGCTTCCTAACGGACCACATCAACGGGGATGTGTACTTCAAGATACATCACGAGGGACACAACCTGCAGCGAGCCAAGAGCCAAATGTACTACCTCAAGTGTCTAGAAGAGAAGGCTGAGGAGATGGAGGCTTTGCTGAAGTAGTGCTGTCGCCAGATTTTATATTCTAGAGGGCTGTGGCTCCCCCATTAGGGTGGGCTATAGCCCTTGCTACGTCTACTGCGTTTCTCTTACTGTAGGTTGTCGAACCAAGCAGTGGGAACACTTGTTGTAATGTAGTATAGTAGATGCCCATGGGCGCTACCTCCTCCGGACTGATAGTATGATAGAGCTAGTGCGGAGACTATAATATAGAATAAAAGAACAGATTAAGATAATAATGGCAGAGCAGAAAAACAAAGGCAAAGGTTTTCGCTTCAACGAGATGTGGTTCTATGGTATCATACTCTTGTCCCTAGGTCTCCTTTTTCTTTTCGATGGAGGATTTACTACCTCTAAGGAAATGAGCTGGACCGAGTTTAGAGCTGTAGCACAGCGGCATGCTTTCGGGGAGATGCTGGTTGATAGGACGACTAGTGAAGTGAAGGCAACCTTGGACCCTAAGATGCTAGACAGCGTTCTGACAGGCGAGGAGCTAAAAGCGGCCAAGCGTAGCGATGGCAAGGTGGTTGTGCAGACCTATGCACCGAGTGTAGATAAGTTTAGTGAGTTCTATGATGCCAATGGCCTCGGTGCGAAAGTTACCTATACGCAGAGCCGTGGCGGTATCTGGAGCATCATCCTCAACTTTGCTCCGATGTTGCTTCTTATCGGGTTCTGGATTTGGATGATGCGTCGCTCTATGGGCGGTGGTTCCGGATCTGGAGGAATGGGTGGTGGTATTTTCTCTGTCGGGAAGAGCCGAGCCCAGCTACACGACAAAAGTAAGATGTCTATCACTTTTGCAGATGTAGCAGGTCTGCATGAAGCCAAGGAAGAGGTAGAGGAGATAGTACACTTCCTCAAGAACCCACAAAAGTATACACAGCTAGGTGCCAAGATTCCCAAGGGAGCACTGCTAGTAGGCCCTCCGGGAACGGGTAAAACTTTGCTTGCTAAGGCTGTCGCAGGGGAGGCCCACGTGCCTTTCTTCTCTCTATCGGGCTCCGACTTCGTAGAGATGTTTGTAGGCGTAGGCGCTAGCCGTGTGCGAGACCTCTTCTCTCAAGCGAAGGAGAAAGCGCCCTGCATCATTTTTATTGACGAAATCGATGCTGTAGGGCGTGCCCGTAGTAATGGGCAAAACCTCGGGGGGAACGACGAGCGTGAGAATACGCTCAACCAGCTACTTACCGAGATGGACGGCTTCGGGACAAATAGTGGCATTATCGTACTGGCAGCGACGAACCGTGTAGACATCCTAGACGGAGCTCTCACACGTGCGGGACGCTTCGACCGTCAGATCTTCGTAGATCTGCCAGATATAAATGACCGTAAGGAGATATTCCTGGTACACCTGCGAGGTATCAAGGTCGACAGTAGTCTCGACATAGATTTGCTTGCTCGTCAGACACCCGGATTCTCGGGGGCTGATATCGCCAATATATGTAATGAAGCCGCTCTGATAGCAGCGCGCAGAGAGCAGGAGTTTGTTACTAAGGACGACTTTATGAATGCCGTAGACCGAGTTATCGGTGGGCTAGAGAAAAAGAATGCCATTACGACAAGCGACGAGCGTCGTAGCATAGCTATCCATGAGGCTGGCCATGCCGTAGTGAGCTGGTATCTGCAGTATGCCAATCCACTCGTTAAGGTAACGATAGTGCCTAGAGGTAAGGCTCTGGGAGCTGCCTGGTATCTACCCGAGGAGCGTCAGATAACGACAACGCAAGCTCTACTCGATCAGATGTGCGCTACGCTAGCGGGGCGTGCTGCTGAGGAGATTTTCCTCGGTCGTATATCTACCGGAGCCGCTAATGACCTTGAGCGCATCACACAGCTGGCCTATGCTATGGTCGCTTACTACGGGATGAGTGATAAGCTACCGAATATCAATTATCACCGTATGCAGAGCGATGGCTATGGTATATCTAAGCCCTATAGCGATAAGCGTGCCGAAGAAATCGATGCTGAGGTAAGCCGTATTATTGCTGAGCAATATGAGCGTGCTAAGACCTTGCTGACGGAGAAAAGCGAGGGGCATAGAGCCCTGAGTGAGCTCCTATTGGAGAGTGAGGTTATCTACACCGAGGAT